>JAFOYH010000107.1 GCA_017391465.1 Lachnospiraceae bacterium
ACTGTATATAAAGTAGAAATAATAACTAATGCATTCAGTGTTAATACAACAAAAGTATCAATAAATACACCTGCCAATGCTACAATCCCCTGTTCATGAGGATGACTTACATTTGCCTGTGCATGTGCATGTGGTGTAGAACCCATACCGGCTTCGTTAGAGAAAAGGCCTCGTTTTGCACCCTGGCTGATGGCAGATTTAAGTGCTGCACCAAAAGCACCGCCGATGATGGCCTGTGGCTGGAAAGCATACTGGAAAATCATTGCAAATGTTGCAGGAATATATTTTGCACGGAAGATAAGCACGATCATACCGCCAAGTAAAAAGATCGCTGCCATTACAGGAACAACCTTTTCACATACTGCTGCAAGACGCTGTACACCGCCAAGGAAAATAAAGCCACAGATAATTACTAATACAATACCTACAATCCAGGCTGGGACACCAAAGGCATTCTCAAATGTAGAACCGATAGAGTTGGACTGTACCATACAACCCATAAAACCAAGTGCAAGAATAATAGACACTGCAAAAAATCCTGCTAAGAACTTGCCAGCACCGCCTTTAAAAGCAGTAGTAATATAGTAAACTGGACCGCCGTGAATATTGCCATCTTTATCAATCACACGCGTTTTCTGAGCCAAAGTTGCTTCTGCATAAATGGTTGCCATACCTAAAAATGCAATAACCCACATCCAGAAAATTGCACCAGGACCACCTGTAAGAATCGCACCGGAAGCACCAATAACATTACCTGTACCAACCTGGGCAGCAATAGCTGTTGCAAGTGCCTGGAAAGAACTCATACCACTTTCATGTTTTTCGCCTTTCAAAGATAAACTGCCAAAAACTTTTTTCATACCGGCAACAAAGTATCTCAACTGAACGAAACGTGTTTTAATGGAATACCACAATCCGACTGCAACCAGTAAAATGATTAGAATGTAACTTGATAAATAGTTGTTAAGTGTTACCACAATTGGGTAAAGTGTAGCTTCAATATTTGCTAACATATTTTCTTCCTCCATATCACATAAAATGAAAAAGACAGCTGAAGATCAGCTGCCCTGGAATGAACAAACAAGTATAAACAAACATGATAAATGTCTGTGTGTACTTTCTCTGTCCTTTTACCTGAGAGATTCAGCAATGTGTATTGCCTTGCACCTTCGGTACTCACCTTTGTGAGATTCTCCAGAGCTACATCCATTCTTAGTCCCCGTCCGCATCTCGGACACCTGAGAGTTTTACTCCTTCGGTAGGCATATCGCCATTCCCCTAAGAACTTCATCTGTCATTATAAACTTGTATACAACCGTATCACACGGACATTTGTTTGTCAACCAGAACACTTTTTGTATTGGTTTTTATACAAAACTCTGTTCTACTGTGATCACTGCATAATAATGTGGATCCATAATATGTATCAGATCTTTTACTTTCTTCTCAATTTCTGCCTTATCCTTTAATTCATCTGTCGATACAACAAGATCAAAAATCAGATTTGTATGTGTTTCTCCGCGTACCATACGAAAGTCATGGATCATCCAATGCGAATTCAATGTTTGTACCATGGCAGATACTTTTTCCCGCATAGCCTCTAACTCTTTATCATCTGTCACGACCGGGTCCATGTGAATCGTAGCAAGGCATTGGAAAATTCTGGAAAGATCGCGTTCTACGTTATCAATCATATCATGTGCTTTGATCATATCCTCCTTATAAGAAATTTCAGCATGAAGCGTCAACATACGACGTCCAGGACCATAATCATGAATAATTAAATCATGTACTCCCAAAATCATGTCTTCCTTCATAACACACTTTTTAATGCCTTCTACAAGCTCCGGATCCGGTGCCTGTCCCAGTAAAGGCTGAATCGTTTCCTTCGCCGCATTAAAGCCGGCATAGCATACAAACAGGGCTACAAAAACACCGATGAAACCATCAATGTTTTTATCTGTAATCATGTGAATAATGAGGCCCAGCAAAACTGCACCCGTAGAAATACAATCACTCAGACTATCTGTTGCTGTCGCTTTCATTGCCTCAGAATGAATCTTATGACCTAAAGTAAAATTAAAACGAGACATCCATAATTTCATTAAAATAGAGGCTGCCAAAATTGCAACGGATGCTACACTGAAGCTTAATTCCGCAGGATGTAAAATCTTGTCTACAGATGTTTTTAACAACTCAAACCCTGTCATCAAAATAGCTGCAGCAATAAATAATCCAGATAAATATTCAATACGACCATGTCCAAACGGATGATCCGGATCCGCAGGTTTTCCAGCCATATGGAAACCAATCAATGTCACAACCGAAGATGCTGCATCCGAGAGATTGTTAAAGGCATCGGCCATAATGGAAACTGCACCCGTCATAAATCCGGCAAGCAACTTAAATCCGAAAAGAATAATATTACAGACAATCCCTACCATTCCTGATAATCTTCCATAAGACTGACGCACTTTTACATCTTTAATGTTCTCATTGTCTTTAATAAAACAACGCACTAATAATTCAGTCATTTTCATATCCCCCAAAAAAATTTATTCTCGATCATTATACTATACTGTCAGAAAAAGGCAAACCTAACTTTTTTGTTTACAGTTCATATATTTATCTTCTTTTCTTTTATTTTCTTTAAACAAAAGAATTTTTTAGTATTTTCGCTTCTATTATTCCCGTTTTCAGGGAATAAAATTGGTTTTGTTGACATACATTTAAGCGGATAGCTACAATGGTGAAAAGGAGGTTGTTTATGAAGAATCCATTGATTGCAGAACGCTTAAAATTCTATCGAAAAAAGAATAATTTAACAATTCCACAGGTTTCTGCGATTCTTTCTGAGAAACAACCCGTTGCAGAAAAGACCATTTATGGATGGGAAAGTGGACACACTCAGCCGGATTCGGATACATTATTACGTCTTTGCTGCATCTACCATATGGAGGATATCTTAGAAATCTTCGGTTATAAACCTCCAAAGAAAAATCATTTTAATCTGACAACACAGGAAAAAGACTTAATTATTGAATATAGAAATCATCCCGATATGCAAAAACCAATTCAGAGATTATTAGAAATGGAAGAAAACGAATAAAAGAATGTCACGTTTTTACAGCTTGACATTCTTTTTTAATCTCTAGGAATCTCTTATGCTTGAAATGCATGCTTTAAAAACGTATAATAAAAAATATTTTACGAAAATGAGGTATCTTTATGAACTATCAATTCCGTCCTATTGCATACATTCATAGCGACTTCCCAGATAAGTTTGGCATTCCACGTCAAAGCGGGCTTGCACAATCTTTAAAATCCACACTGATCTTTGAACCGGATTTTCGTTTTCCAGATGCCTTTCGTGGACTTGAAGATTATTCTCATATCTGGTTGATTTGGGGATTTTCCGAAAACAAACATTCAAGATGGACACCAACTGTTCGCCCACCACGTCTTGGAGGTAATACACGTAAAGGTGTTTTTGCTACACGTTCGCCATTTCGCCCAAATCCCGTGGGTCTATCCTCGGTAAAACTCGATAAGATCGAGTTTACAAAAGAACACGGTCCCGTATTACATATTAGCGGTGCCGATTTAATGAATGGTACACCGATCTTTGACATTAAACCTTATCTGCCGTATGTTGACAGCCATCCCGATGCACTTAATGGATTTGCGAATTCTATTAAAGATTATGCTTTACACGTAACAGACCCTCATGAAATGCTTTCATATGTTCCTATAGAAAAAAGATCGGCAATCATTGAAATTCTCTCCCAGGATCCAAGACCTTCCTACCAGGAGGATCCAAAACGTATCTATGGCCTTCGATTTTCTGATTACGAAATCAAATTTCGTGTCGAAAAAAATATTTTGTATATCCTCTCTATCCAATAAGGACAAATACACATATAAATAAGCTTACATCTAACAAAGTTTTGTTGAATGTAAGCTTTTTATTCCAGGTTCATATATCTTTGCCCGTTCATTACTATTTCATCGCCACTTCTGGAATTAATGAAGCCCAGAATTACTTCGGTAAACTTTCTGACACACACAATGTTCCCCATCCAATCAAAGGATTGGGATATTCACTGATTCCCGGCAAAGGCTGCGCGCCATATCTTAAATAGGCTTTTACCTTCTCTCCATAAAGATAAGGATCATTCCCATTAACAATTCCGTACTGCATCAAAAGTGCTGCACTCCCTGTAACAAATGGAACCGCAAAGGAAGTTCCATTCAGCTCCATATACGTATTTCCTGGCGCCGCTGTTCGAATTCCAATCCCTGGTGCCACCAAATCCGGTTTTAGGTTCCCGCTAATAGAATACCCTCTTCCTGAAAAATCCGCATAAGTGCCTCGCCTGCTGTCATAAGCTCCTACCGATAACACTTTATCCGCCGTTGAAGGAATGGTCAATGTATGATCAGGTGTCGGATTTAAAAACCGGGTTCCTACATTTACTGTACTTTGTGTAGGCATCCAGAAATTCACTCTTCCATCGGCAATTCGCCTTGGAATCAGATTAAAATACCATTGACCACTTTCGATATAGGTATCTGCAGGAATAAAATCAATAAAAATCTCCTGATAGGAACTATAAGGGCTCGGTTCTCCATAATAGATTAAAATTTCTGTTTGACCCAGCGTAAAACGCTGTGGACCAAGAACCGGCTGAAAATATCCGACCCTTTGTCCCGAAGGACCAATAAGCTCCAACAGAAAATCATCCTGATAGGATTTCCATATTTGTATATTCAATGATGTTTCATATTCCTGAATCAAAAAAGCGACTTCTGTATTCTTGCCCATAGCTAAACGTTCTTCCGTGTGTCCTGCTGAATTTCCTTCATTGCCGGTACCAACAGCAATAACACTTTTCCAGTAATTTGCCATATCATCCAAATAGGTTTCCACCAGACTATTTCCGGCATGAGAACCATAAGTATTTCCAAAGCTCAGATTAATAGCCACAGGCATCTGAAGCTGTACTGCCTTTTCAATGACATAATTAACTGCCAGCATAAGTTCTGTTGTTCTTGGAAATGAATCTTTTTTAGGCTGACCCAATCGTACAACAATCAATTCACTTTCATAAGCCACACCTGTATTACCAGCTGCAATGGCTGCAACCCCCGTTCCATGTCCCGTCGTATCGAAATTCGTGGGCATTTCTTCATTATATAAATACTCTGTAAGTTCTTCTCTCGTCCACTCTCTTCCTGAAGTATAACCCGTCGGCGGAATACCTTCTGCAGTCTGATCCCACAAATAACGAATACGAGATGTGCCATCGGAATGAATAAAAACCGGATGGCTCACATCAATTCCGGAATCGATAATTCCAACCAGGACACCACGTCCGGTTAATCCCAAAGGTGTAATCTGAACCAGAGATATACACGACGCTCTCTTCCCCTGTGTAATCTGAAAATATAGTCGTTTTGGCTTTTCAATATACTCTACCTCCGGCCACCCGGATACAGTTTCAATCAAATTCTCAGGTACTGTAAGAATCGCATATTCATTATAAAGTTCTACGACTTGAATCTGTTCATTCTCATATTGTTTTAAATTTCCCGAATATTTTACGATTAAATCCCACGTACCACTTTCCTGTGTAAATCCGATGTTTAATATCGCCGATTTTTCTCGTTCTTTTGCTGTGGCAGAAAGTGATAAGTTTAATAAATTCTCCAACTTTTGATCCTGCATATACCCCTCATTTTATGGACCTGTTTAAAATGTACACATCCAACTGTTTTTTCATATCTATGCACTTTATCTTTACAAGATGCTAAAAAACATCTATCATATTTTTATATAAATTAAAACAAAGGAGTTTAAAATATATGAAACGAATATTAGCCTTAATCGCTATCATCTGCTTAGTAGGACTTTATTTTGCAACATTCATTTTCTCGCTGATCGAATCGGATCTGAGTTTTGGAATGTTCAAAGCATCCCTTCTCATGACTTTTGTCATTCCAATTCTCCTCTATGCCATGATAATGATTTATAAATTTCTGAATAAAAAATAAATGCCAAATATAAATAAATTATAAACTATGAAATATAATTTTTAGATTTCTTTAATTTGAAGGACAAAAAATGGTCACAATTTCATAATATAATAAAACCATAGTAATTAGCCGTTACTATAAAATGATTTGATTTTTTCATAACATCTGCCTGACAGATGCCAACTGTCAGGCCCCCCTCGCCTTCCCCTATATATATCACATATATATAGTTACAAAATAAACTCATCAAAAAAATAAGAGAACCGATTCCCTATCGGTTCTCTTATTTTTATCTGTATAAATCTCTTTATTTGACTTTATAAATCTGGACTAACTGCAGCAACAATAGCTTTTAATGCCGCTTCCTCATCTTCACCATCACAGATAATCTCAAATTCTGTATTCTGTTTAATGCCAAGGCTTAAAATACTAAGCAAACTCTTACCATTGACTGCACGTCCATCACATGCAAGATAAATTTCACATTTTTTAAACTTAATGGCAGCTTCTGCAATGTCACCTGCTGGTCTCAAATGAACACCAATCGGATTCTTTACCAGGATCTTTTCTTTTACCATAACCTTTCCCCCTAACTATTTGAAATTATAAACCCAAAACTATTATATCATATTTCTGTCTGAAAACTCTACTGATTTTCATATATTCCCATATTTTTTGTGAATTATCATTCGCAAAAATATTTCCATCCCTTTTGTGTTTTTATTCGTGTCAATTGAATCTGAAACACAACATCTGCTGCTCTACTCTGATACACATCTTCCGGCGAACCTTTTGCAACAATCTTTCCCTCGGATAACAATATCAATTGATCTGCCGTCTCGAAAGCCTGAGACAGATCATGTAAAACCATGACAACGGATTTTCCCTGTACAGAAAGCTCCTTTGCAATTCGCATCACTTTCATTTGATGGGATATATCTAAAAACGTGGTAGGTTCATCCATTAAAATCACGGGTGTGTCTTGTGCCAAAGCCATGGCAATATAAACTTTTTGCTGAGTTCCACCAGATAACTCACTCATGTTTTTATCTGCCAGATGCTCAATCCCCATCCAACGCATGACCTTATCGGTCATCTCGTAATCTTCCTTTCGATAACGTCTTGGATATTTCAAATAAGCAAATCGTCCGTGAAGCACCATACGGCGCACTGAAATATCCGGTATCTTTCTGCTTTGAGAAATATAGGCAATTTTCCGAGCCAACTCTACTTGACTAAATGTATCAATGGACTGGCCGTCAATAAATATTTCACCACACGTATGAGGATTTAATCGAATCAGACTTCTTAAAAGTGTACTTTTGCCACATCCATTCGGTCCTAAAAGAACCGTAATTTTTCCTGGCAATAACGAGAGGGTCACATCATGCAATATTTCTTTTTCACGATAACCTGCACATACATGTTTCATTTCAATCATGACGATGTCCTCCTTTACTGCTTAATAATAAGAAAAGGAAGAATGGTCCTCCAATAAATGACATAAGGATTCCTACCGGCATCTCATACGGTTTGAATAATATTCTTCCGCAAAGATCACAAAAAGTGACAAAAGCGGCACCTCCAAATACACAAAAAGGCAGTAAATATCTACTTTCACTACCAACAAGCTTTCTTCCGACATGCGGAACAATCAATCCAACAAATCCCAAAAGACCGGCAAAACTTACGCTTGCCCCGGCAAGAAGTGCTGCCAGAATCAAAAAAACAGTTCGAATTTTTTTTACATTCAAGCCAAGCCCCTGAGCCGCATCTTCTCCAAGTGCCAGAACATCCAACTCGTTACACAAAGTCAGAACAAAAATCATAGCAATAAGAATCAAAATTCCTGCAGGTATAATTCGTTCGCTTGTCACACTTGCAAAACCTCCGACGCGAAAATCCGCACTCATAACTCCTACCTCTGGAATCAGCGTACGAATCGCTTCGGATGCTGCATTTAAAAAGCTATTTACTGCAACGCCGCCAAGAATCACCGTTGTTCTCGATGCTCCAATCTTTTGAGCACTTAATACAATAAATAAAACAGCAAATAACGCTCCGGCAAAGGCGCTTCCGGCAATAGCCCATCCGCTGAAGAAGCCAAAAGCCAGACACAGTGTTACAGCCAATCCTGCCCCGGCATTGACACCAATAATTCCCGGCGATGCCAGTTTATTTGCCAATACCCCTTGAATAACTGCTCCGGATACCGCAAGACCCGCTCCTGCCAAAAGACTTGCCAAAGTTCTTGGAAAACGCACATACCAGAAAATATTGCCTTCGAAGCTTCCACCAGCACCGTCTTTTACCGCCTGCACCAATTGACCTAATGTCAAACGTGCCGCCCCCAAGCTCAAACTCAAAAGTATGGAGAGGACAAAGCATGCGAACACAATCAAAAATATTTTATTTTTCGTTTTCTGAGAGGATATTTTCAAGTTTCTCATAAGCTTCTCCCCAACGATCATTTGGTTTTAAATTATAAAGCTTTTTATCCATTTCATAGACATGACCCTCTTTGACCGCTGTCAATGTCTGCCATGCCGGATTTTCATTGATAAATGTTTCAAAATGCGACGATGCGGTTTTTGCATCTCCGATCTGGATAACAAAAATCTGATCCGGATCTTCCTGTAAAATATATTCCAGACTCAAATTTTCCAAAAGAGAATCTTCGCTGTCTGCTATGTTCTCGCAGCCAAGCGATTTCAGCATTTCACCAAGGACATTGTCCTGACTGTTCTTTGCCACGATCATAGACGCGGACACACGAACGATCAAAACTTTTGGATTCCCCTTTGTCTGGATTCGATCTTCACTTGCGTGAATCACTTCTCGAATCTGTTCCTGCACTTTTAAACCATTTTGTTCATATAAATCTTTTCTTCCTGTAATATCTGTACAGATATCAAGAACTCTCAGATAATCATCAAAATCTGCCACATCAAAATAAGCGGTTGGAATTTTTGACTGTTCCAGCGTTTCTTTCCATTCCATATGTACACGTGTGTTTGTACTTGCCAAAATAAAATCCGAATTGGACTCAAACAGCTTTTCAAGACTAATATCCTTTGTCTTTCCAAGATTAACTGCATCTTCAGGCATATCCAGTTCAAAATCTTCCCACGCATCGTCTGCCGACGCCTGTACGGTTCCACCAGAAAGAACCCACAGATCCGCATAACTGCCAAGCAAAGCTGCCACACGTTTTGGACTGTTTACCGTGACTTCACGCCCAAGGTCATCGGTAAATGTATAAACAGATTTATCATCATCTTCTTGTTTACTTTCTTGTTGAACCGTTGTCACGCCATAATCCGAGGCACATCCCACAGAAAATGTCATGATCAATGCCAACACTAAAATTCCTAATCTCTTCATCTTTGATTTCTCCTGAGTTTCAATGAATTTATCTTGTCCATTATACCATTGATGTTAAAAAATACGAAGCACTTTCATGCTCCGTATCACAAATTTACCGATGTCCAATATGTAAATACTTTTCTCGTGTTGCCATGCCTCCTCGAATATGTCGTTCTGCCTTGTTTAGATTCAATACCTGTCTTGTCTGACTTGCTAAAATTGGATTAATCTGAAGAAGGCGTTCTGTTATGTCCTTATGTACCGTTGACTTACTGATTCCAAACTTCTTTGCCGCCTGTCTCACTGTTGCATTGGTTTCGATAATGTAATTGGCAATGTCTGTTGCCCGCTCTTCGATATACTCTTTCACTAAAAAAGCCCCTCGCAAGACACTGTTTTTACAGTGTATGCGAAGGGCAAATCGGTTATGAAATTTTTGATTTATACTTATTTCCAAATGTTTTTTTACTTCTCAATGCTCTCTGCAATTTCCAATAATTGCCGTATATTTTTCTTTCCAAAATACACATGTTCATCATTAATTACCATGCATGGAACGCTCATAACTCTGTATTTATTTCTCAAACTTTCGTAACGCTGAATATCGTATACCTCTGCAGTGATATACTCTCCGACTGCAGCCATATATTGAGCTGCAATCACTAGTTCTGG
>JAFOYH010000053.1 GCA_017391465.1 Lachnospiraceae bacterium
GAACCACCAACATTAATATCACTATCAAACGCAGCCTTAGATATAGCCACGATTCTTTCAATATGTTTCAATTCTGCATTTTCTAATTTCATTAAGATTATATCCTCCGCAAATTATTATTAGTCTAACAGCCATACAAATTGTTAAGGAAACAATCGGAGTTGGTGTAAACGAAAAAGCAGTCTTGCGGTTTTATAAAACTGCCCTTTCGTTTACATCAATTTCGATTTTTCCTTGGTGAACAAAGTCGCGTCCCTTTCGCCACTATCTATGGGGATTCAATCTTTGCTCTCTTCCATAAGTTTATCATATCCCGTGTTTTATTAACAGATGGTTTTTGCCAAAAGAATTATTTTTAGGCATGACAAACAGACTCCCTTTACGGAAGTTTTTCGGAATATTCAGTTGTATATTTTAACATCTCATATGCGCAAAAACAGATGGTGTATGCTTATCTGGAAGATGTGGAACCATTTTCCCGCCACAGGAAGAACATTTGCATACATCTATGTTATATAGCAGCTTTATCATTTCAGCGGCATTTCGATTTTTCAATGCAGAAATATATTTTTTACATCCAAGCAGATTTCTACAGTGAGTCATCTTTTTGCTCTTGTTTCGGCAGGACAGCAAACCATAGTGCCGGATTCTGACAAAACGTTTTTGGGGAACATGCATTAAAAATCGACGGATGAATTCCTCGCCCGGAACTGTTTTCTCTTTCCACTGACCTTTGTTTTTATAGTCTTTTACAGCATATGTAACAGTTGCTTCCGTCATGGACTTGATCCGATGATTACTGATTGCTATCCTGTGAGTATATTTTCCAAGATAATTTATGACTGACTGTGCTCCATTAAAAGTCTCCTTACAATAAGCAACCCAGTCTTTTTTATAGCACTCATCGAGAAGTTCTCTGAAGCAATAGTGGTTTTGATATTTCTCCGCTGTACCATGAAACTCAAGCTTTGAATCATTCCACAGGCTTTTTAATTCGCACAAATATTTCCCACGGAACACTTTTGCAATGACCCCATACGGGAGAAAAAACTTCCCACCGGTATCTTTCCATTTGTTGTCCTTATCAAGTCCACCACCAAGAACAATGGTATGGATATGAGGATGATAATTCATTGCAGAACCCCATGTATGAAGAATACAGATATATCCGATGTCAGCTCCCAAATACTTTGAATCTTTCGCCAGTTCGTTCAGAGTGGATGATGCAGCATGATACAGTGCATCATACAGAAGTTTCTGATTGCTATAAATGATAGGATTCAATTCCTCAGGGACTGTGAATACCACATGATAATAGGGTGCATCCAGTACATTCTCCTTTTGGGCATCAATCCATTTTTCTTTCGGAAACTCCTGACACATAGGGCAACACCTGCTTCTACAAGAGTTATTGTGAATGCTGATACATCCACAGTCCTCACAGACACTTATGTTCACACCAAAAGCCCCAGTTTTACAGTTCATGATGTGAAAAGCTGCTTTTCTGTGGTGAGCAGGAAGCTCATGTGTTTTTTCATAAACAGGATAAAACCGTTCAAAGACATCCTGTATCGTACATGATTTTTCCACGATTACTCACCACCCATCTCATCAAATGGGCTTTTAATACCGAGCAGAGTCTTATTGCTTACATGAAGATAAATCTCTGTTGATCTTGGATCACGGTGTCCCAAAAGAGCCTGAATATATTTCACGTCACACCCTGCTTCAAACAGATGGCTTGCGAAACTATGGCGCAAACAGTGTGTAGAAACACGTTTCTGAATTCCAGCCCTTTTTGCGCTTTCGCGGAAGAACTGAATGACGCTGTCCTTCACAAGATAATCGCCAGTCCATGAACTTGGAAACAGAATCCCTGTTGGTCTGCCACATTTAAACCAGTATTCTGTAAGTATCTCGAGTGTACGGTCAGCAAGCAAGGTATAACGGTCAAAGCGGCTTTTGCCATCACGGATGTGTATTGTTTTATTGGTGCGTGAAATATCATCATAGTGAAGGTGCGTGACTTCCGATACACGGAGACCTCCTGAATACATCGTAGCAATCATGGCCTTATGTTTCAGGTTTGGCGTTGCATCAAGAATCGCTGATATCTCTGATTTCGTAAGCACGGTTGGCAGGTTCCTGTCTCTTTTCATACGTGGGATATCATCGTCATCCCAATTCATCTTTAACACTTTTTTATAAAAGAAACGAATACCGGAATGATAGTGGTTGTATGTCTCTGGTGAAATCCCGGAAAGTCTTTTTTCGGTCAGAAATGTATCAACATCATCTGTTGTCAGAGCATCTATTGGCTTATCTGTATATTTTAAAAAGTGAGCAACACTTGTACAGTATGCATGAATAGTAGAATCTCTTAGATTCCGTTTGTTTGCAGCATTTGTAATCTGGCTAAATATTTCATCGTACATAATAAAATCCTCCATGTAAAATCAGTAGTTAATGAGAAACCCTGCTTACATGGAGGTGCATTAGCATAATAAAACCGCTTGTCAGAAAAGCGGTCAAATGGTATTCTTTTCATAGGCAGTGGTGTCTTTCTGTATTGAATTGTTTTGTGTGGTAACTTTACAATATCAAATATCAGCAAGAAATGCCATTGCCTATTTTATTATTGAGAAAAAAAGCTGCACCACAGCCTTGGCAGGCCATCGCGCAGCGATTTTGTTCAACTGAAATTTGTACCTCTATTTGCTATATCTTATTTCTTCCATAACCCATGTAAATTGCAGTACTCATAGGCTGCCACAAATTCTTCTCCATCCGCAAGTTTAAACTCTGCTCTTGGTTTATCTGTATATTCTAATTT
>JAFOYH010000020.1 GCA_017391465.1 Lachnospiraceae bacterium
ACAAATAAAAAAAGCCCGTAGGGCTTAGTAGGGAATGATGTTGCGGCTGGCGAACTATTCGATGGGTCTTTAGATTCCAGTGCCGGTAATTAGCCCTTATAGGGCTAGAACAAACCACCGGCTAAGCCGGTGGTTCTGATTTTAGCAATCATGCATCTTTAGAGGAGCACTTTTTAATTTTACAGGAATTGCTGTAAAGCAAGAAAAAAGGCAGCATAACTGCTGCCTTATCATCTTCATAATTAAGCTCTTTCAACTAAACCGGAACGTAAACAGGAAGTACATACGTAAATCTTCTTTGGTGTACCGTTATCGTTTACTTTAACTTTTTTAATGTTAGATTTCCACATTTTATTGCTTCTTCTATGTGAATGAGACACTTTAATACCAAAGTGAGCTGCTTTTTCACAAATTGCACATTTTGCCATGCCTGCCACCTCCTTAAAAGATGTTTTTAACCCTACAGGATTACAACATCTCAATTCTAACAGATTATTCCCATAATTGCAAGTGAAGATTTATAAATATTATTATATTTTTTTTGAAAATGAAAATAAATATTTTCTTTTTGGAAGAAAACGGTTATAATAGTACATATGAATATAGAATTTGAGGGTCTTGAGATGAAAGGACACTTGAATAAAGAAGGCGGCAATGTTGCCATTGATTTAGATGTTATTTCCAAGTATGCCGGCTTGACAGCTTGTGAATGTTTTGGTATTGTTGGCATGGGAATGATTAGTATGAAAGATGGTTTGACAAAACTTCTTAAACGTGAAAGCCTTACAAAAGGTGTGGAAGTGACCATTGAAAATAATCAGATTAATATCCGTTTCCATGTGATTATTGCTTATGGCGTAAGCATTGCAACTGTAGCTGATAACTTAATGAATAATGTAAAATACAAAGTAGAGCAATTTACCGGAATGGAAGTGGGACGTGTAGACATTTATGTTGAAGGCGTTCGAGTAATCGATTGACATTATTAAGGAGGAACCAGCTGTGGTTATAAATACAATTGATGCGAGCATGCTCAAGAAGATGTTCTTGGCTGGCGCTCAGCGATTAGATTCAAAAAAAGAATGGATTAATGAGTTAAACGTTTTTCCTGTTCCAGACGGTGATACTGGAACAAACATGACGATGACAATTATGTCTGCTGCACGAGAAGTGCAGGCGATTGAAAATCCTACTATGGAAAATTTGTCAAAAGCAATTTCTCAGGGAGCACTTAGAGGGGCCAGAGGTAACTCTGGAGTTATTCTTTCTCAGCTTTTTCGTGGATTTTGCAAAGAAATTAAAGAAGCAGAATACATTGATGCACATATTCTTGCTATGGCCTTAGACCATGCATCTGAAACTGCATACAAAGCAGTTATGAAACCAAAAGAAGGAACTATTCTTACGGTTGCTAAAGGAATGTCCACGAAAGCATTAGAAGTTTTCGAAGAAACAGAGGACCTTGTTGATGGAATTCGGAAAGTACTTGAACACGGCGATTATGTCCTTGGGCAGACTCCAGAGATGCTTCCTGTATTAAAACAGGCAGGTGTAGTGGATTCTGGTGGACAAGGTCTTATGGAAGTTCTTAAAGGTGCTTTTGATGCGCTTCTTGGCAAAGAAATTGATCTCTCCGAAACATTCAAACCAGTTACAAAGGCGAATATTCCGGATAGTGATATAGATACAGCAGATATTAAATTTGGATATTGTACAGAATTTATTGTTATGCTTGAAAAACCTTATGGTCAGAAAGATGAAAATGAATTCAAAGAATTTTTATCTTCCATTGGTGATAGCATCGTTTGTGTAAATGACGAAGATATTGTTAAAGTTCACGTGCATACAAATGATCCGGGTCTTGCCATTCAGAAAGGTTTGTCCTATGGTTCTTTGACAAGTATGAAAATTGATAATATGCGTGAAGAGCATCAAGAAAAAGTTATCAAAGATGCTGAAAAGAAAGCAGCCGAAGCAAAAGCATCGATGCCAGAAGAACCACGCAAACCGGTTGGCTTTATTGCTGTTTCCATCGGCGAAGGAATGAATGAGATTTTCAAAGGACTTGGTGTCGACTACATTATTGAAGGTGGTCAGACTATGAATCCAAGTACAGAAGATATTTTAAATGCTGTTGATCACGTGAATGCTGATGCTGTTTATGTGCTTCCAAATAACAAGAATATCATTCTCGCTGCAGAACAGGCAAAGATGTTAGTGGAAGACAAGGAATTGATTGTTATTCCGTCAAAGACTGTACCTCAGGGAATTACAGCAATTGTCAATTATATTGATGGTGATTCTGTGGAAGAGAATGCAGAACGTATGATCGAAGAGATGGGCCGTGTAAAATCCGGTCAGGTTACTTATGCAGTACGTGATACCGTCATCGATGATAAGACCATTACAGAAGGTGATATCATGGGTATCGGTGATGCAGGTATTTTATCTGTAACGAAAGATATCGCTTCTGCAACAATAGAATTGGTCGATACATTAATGGACGAAGATGCAGAATTGATCAGTATATATTATGGTGAAGATATTTCAGATGAAGATGCAGAAGAATTAGCAGGTATCATTGAAGATAAATATCCGGATGTGGATGTGGAACTTCAGTGTGGCGGACAGCCAATTTATTATTATGTTCTTTCTGTAGAATAGAAAATTTGGGGGGATGCTTTAGGCATCCCCATTTTTTACATTATGAATTAAAGAGGTATGATCATGCAAATGACCGATTCAGTTCGTACACTAAAAGGCGTAGGCGAAAAAGTTGAAAAAAATTTAAATAAACTTGATATATATACAATTGAAGATTTATTGGAATACTATCCAAGAACTTATTTAACCTATGATGAACCGGTTGAATTGAATGAAATCATTCCAGGCAAAAGACAGGCTGTTCGTGGATGGCTCCATAAAAGTCTTGTACGAATTCCAGGAGGTAAAGTCGATAAAACAGCCGGACAAATCGTTGAGGGCAATTATCGACTTCAACTTATGTGGTATCGTATGCCGTATTTAAAAAAACAACTTTTGCCTGGAAAAGAATATATTTTTTATGGAATTGTTAAAGCGATTAATAATCAATGGATTATGGAACAGCCTGAAATATATGATACGGATAGTTATAATCAAGTGCAAACAAGCATTCAACCTGTTTATTCATTGACCGAAGGTGTTCATCAAAAACTTCTAGGCAAGTTAATGCGTCAAATTTTTGAACAGAATATTTTGTTTGAAGATTATCTGCCAGTTCCTTTGCGTAAGGATTTACAGCTTGCAGAATATAACTATGCTATACGACAGATTCATTTTCCTGAAGATTGGGATTCGTTGAAAACAGCACGAAGACGTTTGGGCTTTGATGAGTTTTTTTTATTTGCTTTGGCGATACGTCGCATGAAAACAACAAGAGAGCGTGCTGTTAATGAACATAAAATATTCTCAGAAGAATGGGCAGATATGTTTTTGGAGTCGCTTCCATATCGATTGACAAATGCCCAGTTAAAATCATGGCAGGAGATTTGTGATGATCTGACTGGCGAGTATGTGATGAATCGACTCCTTCAGGGTGATGTCGGTTCGGGTAAAACTGTATTGGCACAGCTTGCTTTATTGACCATGGTGGAAAATGGATTTCAAGGTTGCCTTATGGCACCAACCGAAGTTTTGGCAAAACAGCATTATGATAATTTTATCCGGGATTTTCGTATGATTTCAGATAAATTGAATCATGAAATTCGTATTGGTTTATTAACGGGATCGATGAAAACAAAAGAAAAAAAAGAAATCTATCAAGATCTTGCATCACATCACATTGATATTTTGATAGGCACGCATGCAGTTATTCAGAATCCAGTGGAATTTTCTAATTTGGGGTTGGTTATTACAGATGAACAACATCGTTTTGGAGTCAATCAACGTGAATGGCTGCTTGCAAAAGGGAATCGGCCCCATGTTCTTGTGATGAGCGCTACACCGATTCCACGTACATTGGCAATTATTTTATATGGAGATTTGGATATTTCGGTTATTGATGAACTTCCTGCACGACGTAAACCGATAAAAAACTGTGTTGTTGGTACAAACTATCGTCCGTCCGCGTATCAATTTATTGAAAATCAGGTTAAAGAAGGACATCAGATTTATATTATTTGTCCAATGGTTGAGGAAAGTGAATTTATGGAACTTGAAAATGTCCTCGATTATACAGAAAAAATACGGAAAATTCTTTCTCCTTCCATTCGTGTCGAATATTTACATGGTAAAATGAAAGCCAAAGAAAAGGACAATATAATGGAACGTTATTATAATAAGGAGATTGACGTTTTAGTGTCCACGACAGTTATTGAAGTTGGGATCAATGTACCGAATGCAACCGTTATGATGGTTGAAAATGCAGAACGTTTTGGATTGGCACAATTGCATCAGCTTCGAGGCAGAGTTGGTCGCGGTGAGTCTCAATCTTATTGTATATTCATGCAATCAGGTCATAGTCAGACTGCAAAAGAACGTTTAAATATTCTTGTGGAATCCAATGATGGATTTTATATTGCCAGTGAAGATTTAAAACTGCGTGGACCAGGTGATATGTTTGGGATTAAACAAAGCGGTCTTATGGATTTTCATATTGCGGACATCTATCAGGATACAGATCTGTTAAAACTGGCAGGAGAGTGTGCAAAAAAATACGAGACAGATATTCCGGAAAATTTATTACGACGTATGAATCGTTATATGTCTTTGTCTGAAAAAGATATTGTGCTCTAATTATTTCCTGTTTAAAATAATTTGATAAAGTTTATACTAAGAATGTAGCTACACAAAGAAACAAATGAACAATCATTTTAATGGAGGAATTTGCGATGCGTAAAAGAAGTTCTAACACTCCTGAAGTACCACATGCAAAGGATGCGCTTGAAAGATTTAAATTTGAAGTAGCGGGTGAACTTGGTGTTCCGTTAAAACATGGCTATAATGGTGATTTAACATCTCGCGAAAATGGATCTGTTGGTGGAGAAATGGTTCGTCAGATGATTCGAAGACAGGAAGAAAGTATGGCAAATCAGCAGTAAAAATCGTATTTTCAAAAAAACAAAGGTTCAGAGAAGTGGCCATTTTCAGATGACCACTTCCTGTTTTTTTAAACATACATAGGTGAATTTTCCAAAAAAATCATGTGATTCTATTGACAAATTGTAGAAACATAATAAAATTATAGACAGCAAAGAGAGAAGGATAAGTCATTATGCGTTAATAACAGTTAAGAATTTTCCGACTGTTGGCATAAAAAAATATAACTGAGGATACAAAAATGAAGAGAGCAATTTATACCGGAAGTTTTGATCCGGTAACATATGGACATCTGGATGTCATTAATAGAGCATCAAATATGGTTGACGAGTTGATTATTGCTGTGTTAAAAAACAGTGCAAAAACTCCATTGTTTTCTGTAGAAGAACGTGTTAAAATGTTAAAAGAAGTCACAGAACATATTCCAAATGTTACTGTAACTTCCTTTGAGGGGCTTACGATTGATTTTGCAGACGTAATGAATGCTCACATCATTGTACGTGGACTTCGTGCAGTTACAGACTTTGAATATGAACTTCAGATGGCACAAACAAATCGAATTGTTAATCCAAAAGTGGATACTATGTTCCTGGTAACCAGTGAGGAATATTCCTATTTAAGCTCCACAATATTGAAAGAAATCGCTCGATATGGTGGAACTTTAGATCGTTTTGCTCCACCATGTATTATTGAAAAAGTTCGATCAAAATACACCGTAAAAGGAGAATAATTGAATGAGTAGAATTGAACAGTTAATTGATGAAATTGAAGAATTTGTAGAAGGTTGTAAACCACAGCCGTTTTCTCAGTCAAAGATCATCGTTCCAAAAGATGAATTATTTGAATTATTAACAGAATTAAGATTAAAAACTCCTGATGAAATTAAGAGATATCAGAAGATTATTGCAAATAAAGATAAGATTATTGGAGATGCTCAGGTGCAGGCTGAACGTATGCTTGAAGAAACAACCGCATATGTAAATCATTTGGTTGAAGAGCATCAGATTATGTTAAAAGCTTATGAACGTGCAGAAGAAGTTTTGAATGCTGCAAATGCTCAGGCAGAAGCAACGATTAATGAAGCAAATGCAAATGCAGAAGAGATTCGTCTGAATGCATTAGATTATACAAAACAGATGGTCGACAACCTTGAAGAGATTGTAAGCCATGCATTGGCACTTACGCGTGAACATTCTCAGGGTGTGATCAGCGGATTGTCTGAAAGTCTGACAGTTCTCAAAGAGAATCAGGATGCTTTGGCAAGCCAGTTGAATGAATCATCTCCATCGACTGTACCTCCGGTGTATTCTTTATCTGATAATGATAGTGACTATAGTGATTATGAAGAAGATGAAGAATATGATGAAGATGATACAGAAGAATACGAAGATGATTATGAAGATGATGAATACATCGATGATGACGATGATTTTGATTATGATGATATTGACTAATTTTTCATAATTGTAACAAAAGTGTTATTCCATACATGACAGACATTGCTATTAAAGAAGATATAGCTTTTTCTGTCATGTATTTTTTTATGGATAGTTTGCTGTTTTGAATCATTTCATATGTTTGGAAAATAACAGACATACCTCCAAAAGCTATGATTCCGGTAAGAATTGTTATTTTAGAAGATGTATTAATATTTAATAAAGATATATGATAAGCACCTGTAGTAATTTCAAGAATACCTATGAGAATCTTACGCAGAAAATGAGGAATGAATACAATAGAATTTATAATAGATGCACAGATTGAAAAAATCAAAATATAATTAGATATATTGAGTAAAGTGGAAAAACAGTCGTGGAATAAATTGGCGGTTTTATTTTTTGATTTCTCGCAAATGGTTAAAATGTGTTGTTTATTGTTTGAACCATGTAATTTATATATGAAATGATGTAAACAGACATAGATGATATTTCCAATAATGATGCAGAAATATATAAGTATGCCATAGAAAGGATTATCTAAGCATTGGGGGCCGATATAGCATATCAGGTAAGGCAAACTTGGATTATTACAGAGTAAAAGTAATTCTTGAGATGATAAAGGAATATCTGAAAAATCATGCTCTGCTATAATTTTTGCTCCGAGTGGATATCCAGACAAAAAACTTATTCCGATAAGAAAGTAAGAATTTGAAAACGAGTAGTTTTGTTTGATGATTGATGATAGAAGAACAAATGGATACAATGCTGGAATGACCTGATCGGATAATAAGATCAGGCCATTTTTTATGCCATCTTTTATAAGTTGGGAATAGAATAAACATGTAAAAAAAATAGATAATAAGACAGTCATAGAAATCCTTTTTTCATTATTCTATGTGTTTCGTCCGTGTAATATAACCAGCTGTTCTGTAAATTCGTTTTTCAAATGTGAATCATATTTTATCTGAGCCATTGTACGATAGAGATCTGCAGCACGAAGGTCCTGTTCGAACATTCGGATTCCGATTGAATTTAGTTGTTCTTTATATACACTGATTTTTGTGAGCATTGGAATGGAAGCATTGTGTTTTATACAATTCAGTAAAGGTGCAGCATCTTTCTGGAAACCGAGAATTCGAGCATAGAAGGCATATCCGTTTTGAACAAACAATTGGAAATCCTCTTTTTTCTGGTTTGTAAGGAGATGAAGGATGCATCTGGATAAACGCGTATAAGTATATGTTTTTGTTTTTAAAGCTGCAACCAGATCATCAATTTTTGTAAAATCAGGAAAGTTTTTGTGAATAAGATTCGATATATCTTCATTCATATCAATATATTCGGTTAGTTTTTCCTTATGTTCCAAGTATGAATTTGCAAAAGAAGCTGAAAAATCATTCATATATATAGGCATGGATTTACAAAATTGCTGAGAAATGATTTCTAAACAAGTATTTGGAATTCCGTATGCAGACTGACAGTCGGAGACGGAGGTGAATTTATGACGCAGTGCTGAGGCTGAAACAAAATAATCATTTGATTCAAGGCTATGATAACCTTGACCAATACGGCGAATGGGTACTGGCTTTATATGAGATCCTGTTTTTTTGAGGGCAATCATATATTCTAATGCTAAAATATTATTTGGTGAAAAAAAAGCGGATGCATTTGGCACATAATATTCTAACGCCTGTTCTCGTGCGGAAGGATAAGGATATCCTTTTTTCAAAGCTTCGGTTAATATTTTTTTATATCTTTCGGGTTCGTTTAAAATAATATCTGAAACTTCGTCTAAGCGTGTAAAAAAATCAGTTTCACCTTCGCCGGATTCGCATCCAAAACATAATTCTTCTACACATCCTAGTGCGTTTAAATGTGCAATGGCACCTTCTGCAAAAACAGAAGCACTTCCGGTTGCATAATATAAAGGAAGTTCGATAACCAAATCTGCACCATTTAATAGGGCCATTTTTGCTCTTGAATGTTTAGGCATCCATGCGGGTTCACCGCGCTGTGTAAAATTACCACTCATAATGACAATAACATAATCCAGACCGGATTCTTTTTTGAATTTTTCAATCTGATATTTATGACCATTATGAAATGGATTATATTCTGCTATAATTGCACCAATTTTCATGACGACCTCCATTGATTATTTTATATGTATTATACCTGTTTTAAAAAAAATAAAAAGACATTATTAAAAATATGCTCGCAAAAAAATACAAAAATATGTGCTAATGAAAGATAATTTTACTTGTTTTGCATGAATAAGTAGTATATAATAATGTTCGTGAAAATAATAATTTCTTAATTTTGAAAGGGGATATTCATCATGGGATTTATTGATGGTATTAAAGCACGTGCTAAATCCGATATTAAAACAATCGTTCTTCCAGAATCTTATGATATGCGTGTTATTGAAGCAGCAGCTAAAATTAAAGAAGAAGGAATCGCAAAAGTTATTCTTGTAGGAGATCCAGAAGATATTGCTAAAAACTGTGGCAATTATGATTTGTCTGGTATTGAAATCATTGATCCTGAAACATATCCAGGTCTTGATGATTTCATCGTACATTTCTATGAATTACGTAAGAGAAAAGGTATGACATTAAATGATGCTCGTCGTATTCTCACATCCAACTATTTATTCTTTGGATGTATGTTAGTTAAGATGAAACTTGCTGACGGTATGGTTGGCGGTGCTACAACACCAACAGCGAACCTTCTTCGTCCATCTCTTCAGATTTTACAGACAGCTCCAGAAAGCAAACTTGTTTCCGCTTTCTTCGTGCTTGATGTGCCAAACTGTGAAATGGGTGCAGACGGCGTATTTATTTTCGCTGACTGTGGTTTGAATCAGAATCCTTCTTCTGAAGAACTTGCACATATCGCAAGCGATTCTGCAAAAACATTTGAAACACTTGTTGGTAAAAAACCAATTACAGCTATGCTTTCTCATTCTACAATGGGTTCTGCAAAACATGCAGATGTTGATAAAGTTTACAATGCTGTAGAACTTGCTCATAAATTTTATCCAGATCTTCTTGTGGATGGTGAATTCCAGCTTGATGCTGCTATTGTTCCTGAAGTTGGTCAGCAGAAAGCTCCTGGCAACGAAATCGCTGGTCGTGCAAACGTACTTATTTTCCCTGACCTTGATGCTGGTAACATTGGTTATAAACTTGTTCAGAGACTTGCTAAAGCAGAAGCTTACGGTCCAATTACACAGGGTCTTGGTGGTCCTGTTAACGACTTGTCCCGTGGTTGTTCCGCAGACGATATCGTTGGTGTTGTTGCAATCACAGCAGTTCAGGCTCAGATGTAATCACTTATTTGAGATCATTTTAGGACTGGCAATAAAGCCAGTCCTTTTTGATGTTTTACAGATTTTGATATAAATGATTTGTTTCAAATACACAGAATATGTGTCAAGGGAAAATACTTTACATTACTTAAAAATAATTATTGACAAAATATTCTGTCCTATGTATAATTAGTGAGGTATGGAGTTAGGAGACGTCTATGTATATTAATATTTCAGAGCTTATTTCTACACCATTTAAAACGGAAACTTTTAATGTCCCTGTTGATATGGAAGTTTATAAATTGAACGGTGAGCAATTTCCGTTTCAAGATAAGAGTGAACTTGAATTAACCATATCGAATACAGGGAACTGGAAAGTCCATCTTGAAGGACATTGGCAGGGAACGCTTAACATTCCATGTGCTCGTTGTCTGAAAGAGGTGGCTGTACCATTTGATATTGATCTGGATGAGGATTTGGATTTATCGCCGAAACGTCAGACGGATGATGCAGATGACAGCTATGTGGAGGAGAGCAGCATTAATACAGACGCTCTGATCAATCATGAAATTTTAATTCGTTTTCCAATGAAAACATTGTGCCGTGATGATTGCAAAGGTATGTGTTTAAAATGTGGAAAGGATTTAAACAAAGGTGAGTGTGGTTGTGACAGGGCTGTTTTAGACCCTCGAATGGCTGCCATTCAGGATATTTTTAAGAATTTTAAGGAGGTGTAATCCATGTCCATTTGTCCAAAGAATAAATCATCCAAAGCTAGAAGAGATAGCCGTAGAGCTAACTGGAAAATGACTGCACCAGCATTGGTTAAATGCAGCCATTGTGGTGAACTTATGATGCCACACAGAGTTTGTAAAGCTTGTGGATACTACGATAAAAAATCTATCGTTGAAGTACAGTAATTAAACATATGATTTTGAAAGACAGGAAATTTCCTGTCTTTTTTTTCTGTCTTTTATTTTTAGGGTTGATAAAATGAATATTATCTAGTATATTTATAGTTGATTACGGAAATTGTAATTGGAGGCTATTTTATGAAAGAATTTGTAACCGTTGCTTTAGACGTAATGGGTGGTGACTATGCACCATTTGAGACGGTCAAGGGCGGCGTTGATGCCGTAAATGCCAATAGCGAAGTAAAGGTTCTGATGGTTGGTGATGAGGCCCAGATCCAGGCTGAACTTTCAAAATATATTTATGATAAAGAACGTATTGAAGTGATTCCGACAACTGAGGTAATCGACTGTAATGAACCACCGGTTCAAGCTGTTCGTAAAAAGAAGGATTCTTCTCTTGTGCGTTGTCAACGACTTGTTAAAAATGGTGAAGCAGATGCGGTTGTGTCTGCAGGTTCGACAGGTGCGATTCTTGCCGGTGGTCAGTTGATTATCGGTCGAATTAAAGGAATTCATCGTCCTCCGTTGGCGCCTTTAATTCCTACAGCGAAAGGTTTTTCCATGTTAATCGATTGTGGTGCTAATGTGGATGCCAGACCAAACCATTTGGTTCAGTTTGCACAGATTGGTACTTTATATATGAAACATTACATGAATATTGAGAATCCTAAAGTTGCCATTGTAAATATTGGTACAGAAGAGGAAAAAGGAAATCAATTGGTTAAAGAGACCTATCCTTTGTTGAAAGAATGTCCGGGAATTAATTTTATTGGAAGTATAGAAGCACGTGATATCCCCGCAGGACTTGCAGATGTCATTGTGTGTGAAGCTTTTGTTGGCAATGTTATTTTAAAATTGTATGAAGGTGTTGCAATGACACTTGTTCATAGATTAAAATCAGAAATGATGACTTCAACACGATATAAAATTGGTGGTTTACTTGTTAAGCCGGCGATGAAGTCTGTCATGAAAGATTTTGATGCAACCGAATATGGTGGAGCACCGTTACTCGGTCTCAAAGGGCTTGTTGTGAAATCTCACGGAAGTTCCGATGCTTATGAAATTCGTAATTCTATTCTTCAATGCATAACATTCAAAAAACAGAATATCAATGTACGGATAGAGGAAGCATTAAATCAGTCAAATCAATAATTCACTTGAAAGGATGTTACATTATGGAATTAGAAAGATTAAAAGAGATTATTGTGGATGTCATGGATGTTGATAGTGATGATATCACATTAGAATCTTCTTTCGTTGAAGATTTCGGCTGCGATTCCTTAGATATTGCGCAGATTATTATGGCTATCGAGGATGAACTGGACATTGAGATCGTTGGTGAGACAGCTGAACATATCGAAACGGTTGGCGATGCATTAGATGCCATCAGAGAATATTTAAATTAATTCTTATATGTAGAAAAGGAGTCTCGATTGGATCGATGACTCCTTTTTTGGAATTTGAGTTAGAAAGAAGGCAATTATGGATAATGTAAAAATTAATTCTTTTCAAGAGCAGATTCAGTATGAATATAATGATCTCAATCTTCTTGAAACAGCATTAACACATAGTTCGTATGCAAATGAACATCAATTAAAAAAAACACAGAACAATGAAAGACTTGAATTTCTTGGGGATGCAGTTCTCGAACTCGTATCCAGTGATTTGCTGTTTAAAACTTATCCAGATAAATTGGAAGGCGTACTAAGTAAAACAAGAGCAAGTCTTGTATGTGAACCTGCATTAGCCTTTTGCGCAAGAAAACTTAATCTTGGAATTTATTTACGCTTGGGCAAAGGTGAAGATCTTACAGGGGGAAGAGACAGGGATTCGATTCTTTCGGATGCTTTAGAAGCTGTAATCGGCAGTATTTACCTTGATGGAGGCATAGAGCATGCGCGTTCATTTATTATGAATTTTGTTTTAAATGATATAGAAAATACACGTTTATTCATGGACTGTAAAACGATTTTGCAGGAAAACATACAGAGCTGGTCAAAAGAAACACTTATCTATGAATTGGTAGATGCAACTGGACCAGAACATAACCGTACATTTATAATGCAGGTGCGATTAGGCGAAGAAGTTCTTGGTATTGGAACTGGACGTACAAAACAGGCGGCAGGTCAAAATGCAGCATATCATTCCTTATTGCAATTGCGTTCTAAGGGGTTATTTAAAAACAGGGATGAAAAAATATGTATTTAAAAAGCATTGAATTGCAAGGGTTTAAGTCTTTTGCAAATAAAACTGTATTAAAATTTAATAAAGGAATTACTGGAATTGTGGGACCTAACGGCAGCGGAAAGAGTAATGTTGCTGATGCTGTTCGATGGGTGCTTGGTGAACAAAGTGCCAAGCAACTTCGCGGCAGCAAGATGGAAGACGTTATTTTTTCCGGTACCGAAAGTCGCAAACCTTTAGGTTTCGCTTATGTGGCGATAACAATAGATAATTCGGATCATAAACTACCAATGGATTATGATGAACTTACGGTCGCACGACGTGTTTATCGTTCGGGGGAAAGTGAGTATTTGATCAATGGACATACCAGTCGTTTGAAAGATGTTCAGGAATTGTTTTTTGATACTGGAATTGGTAAAGAAGGGTATTCTATTATTGGGCAAGGGCAAATTGACAAAATACTTAGCGGAAAGCCAGAAGATCGTCGTGAATTGTTTGATGAAGCAGTCGGAATTGTAAAATACAAAAAGAGAAAAGCATTGGCAGAAAAGAATTTGGCCATTGAAAAACAAAATCTTTACCGTGTGAGTGATATTCTTGGTGAATTAGAAAAACAGATTGGTCCCTTGTCAAAACAATCCGAAAAAGCAAAAACATATTTGAAATTAAGAGATACATTAAAAGAATACGATGTTGTTATGTATGTTTCAGAATATGAACGTCTGAAGGAGGTTGTTCGTAATCTTTCTGAAAAAGTTGTTATTGCACAAAATGACTATGACGAAAGTCAGAAATCACTCGAAAAAGCGCGTCAGGACCATGAAACAATAGAAAAAGAAATTGATGATTTAAATCATCAGATTGACCAGTTTAAACAGCGTATTTCGGAAATTCAATTAAATCGTGAAAAGTCCGAAAGTGAAATTCGTCTTTTAGAAGAACAAATTCGAAGTGAACAAACAACAACCAGTCATTATCAAGAACGAAAAGACCAGATTTTTGATAACATTGGTCAAAAGCAATCGGATATTAAAGTATGGTCTATTGAACTTAAGACATTGGATGATAAAATTAATACATTGCAAGATGCAAAGAAACATGCAGAAATGAATTTGAATGCTGTGACAGGGACAATTGATCAGCTTCGTTTGGCCATAGAAGAAAAGAATGGGGATATTATTGAATCACTAAATCATATTGGCAGTACTAAAGCAAAAATTCATCGGTACGATGCTATGTTGGAACAAATTCAAATTCGTAAATCCGAATTAAACCAACGATTACTTACGCTGCAAAGTGAATCTTCAACCAGAGAAGAAACCTTAGACCAATATTTATCCGAAGAAAACAAATTAAAGGAAACTCAGAAAACACTTAAAGATCAGTTGTTTCAATATGATTCTGCCGGAAAGGAGATTCAGAAAACGATTGATGTATGTCATGAACGTTTAAATACCAAAGAAGAAGAATATCATCGATTAAGCTCCAGATTTCAAACTTTACAGAGCATCACCGAACGATATGAAGGCTATGGTAACAGTATTCGAAAAATCATGGAGCAGAAACGTCAGGTTCATGGCATCATCGGTGTTGTTGCAGATATAATTAAAGTTAATAAAGATTACGAAACTGCTATAGAAACCGCATTAGGAGGCAGTATTCAGAATGTTGTGACTCGAGATGAAAAAACAGCAAAAATCATGATTGATTTTTTAAAGCATAATAAACTGGGGCGTGCAACTTTTTTGCCTTTGACAAGTATCGTACCGAGAAACCTTCCCGAAAAGGATAAAATCTTAAACGAAGAAGGCGTTATTGGTATAGCTAATGATCTTGTTCAGCCAATGAAGGATTTTTCTGTTTTAGCAGATCATCTTCTTGGAAAAATTGTTGTTGTCGATCATATGGATCATGCACTTCGACTGGCAAAGAAATATCATTATTCCTTAAGAATTGTTACATTAGAGGGGGAATCGTTAAGTCCTGGAGGATCCATTTCTGGTGGTACATTTAAAAATAATAGTAATCTGTTAGGCCGTCATCGTGAAATGGACGAAATGCGTTTGAAAATGGAAGCATTAAAAAATGAATTGGCTGTTTTAAATAAAGAAACGGATGCGGCTCATGATCAAAAACGTTCAAATAAACGACGAATAAGTATGATTCAGGATGAATTGCAACAGATTGAGTTGAAATTAAATACACTTTATGTACATATCAAAGAATTAAAATCTTCGGAATCTTCACAGAGTATTCTGTATCGCGAATTATCCTCGGAATTTGAAGAATTAAAGCATCAGACTTCAGAAATTGATGCTTTCAAAAAAGCATTATATGAAGAACAGACGATGTATGAATTTAAGAAATCCGAATCTGAAAATTCGATTGAAGGATTAAATATCAAATTGGAAGAAGAAGTTTCAAAACAACAAATTGTTACTGGTAAAACAGCAGAATTAGGCATAGATTTTTCAAGTTATGTTCAAAAACAAGATTTTCTGAAACAAAATCTTGTTCGTACAACTTCTGAACTCAAAAATCTTGAAGAAGAAATGAAGCATTTGGAAGAAGAGATTGAAGAACATCAGAAATCTATTACAGAAAAGAATTTGAAAGTGGATCATATGTTGGATGTACTTGAAAATTCAGACTATAATGACGAAGAAATCCGTAAACAATTGGGAGATTTGCAAATTACCAAAGAGAAATTATCTTTAAAACAAAAAAAATTCTTTTCATTGCATGAAGAATTATCGACCCGTTGCAGTTTGCTAGACAAAGAAATTTTCAGATTAAATCATGATATTGAAAGAAGTGATGATGAACGAAATAAGATGAGTAACTATATGTGGGAAGAATATGCACTTACATATATTTCTGCCATTGAAATGAATTCGAATTGTTTTGATTCTGTGTCTAAAGACGAACTTTCCAAGAGGATTATCGAATTAAAGAAAGAAATTAAAAATCTTGGTCATATTAATCTAAATGCCATTGAGGAATTTAAAGAAGTATCAGAGAGATACGAGTTGTTGAAATCTCAACATGATGATTTGGTTTCTGCTGAAGAAAAACTTTCCGGCATTATCATTGATTTGGATCAGGCGATGCGTGAGCAATTTAAAAAGAATTTTGTGATTATACAACAGAATTTTAAGCGTGTATTTGCAGAATTATTTGGTGGTGGAAAAGGTACGCTTGAGCTGATGGAGGATGCAGATCTGTTAGATGCGGGTATTCGTATTATTGCACAGCCGCCTGGCAAAAAACTTCAGAATATGATGCAGCTTTCCGGTGGTGAAAAAGCATTAACGGCAATTGCTTTATTATTTGCAATTCAAAGCTTGAAACCATCTCCATTCTGCTTGCTGGATGAAATTGAAGCTGCTCTTGATGATGCAAACGTTAAACGTTATGCAAGGTATTTAAATAATTTAACAGAAGATACTCAATTTATTATTATTACGCATCGACGCGGTACGATGAATGCCGCAGATGTTCTTTACGGAGTAACCATGCAGGAAAAAGGTGTTTCCGCATTGGTTTCTGTGAATTTAATTGAAAATGAATTAACAAAATAGGAGGATTGTTATGTCCGAAGAAAAAAAAGGCTTTTTTAGCCGATTAGTTGCCGGTTTATCAAAAACAAGAAATAATATTGCGTCTGTTTTTGATGACATTTTCAGTGGTTTTTCATCCATTGATGATGATTTTTACGAAGAACTGGAAGAAGTTCTTGTAATGGCTGATATCGGTATTCATACAACAGAAAAGATTATTGAAGATTTAAAGATAAAAGTTAAGGAAAATCATATCAAAGATCCTTCTGAATGCCGTGACTACTTGATTCGTTCCATTAAAGGGCAAATGTCTGTATCCGAAGACGCTTACGATTTTGAAAATAAAAAAACTGTGCTGCTTGTGATTGGTGTGAATGGTGTCGGTAAAACAACCTCTGTAGGCAAATTGGCAGCTCAGTATAAAAAAGCAGGCAAAAAAGTGCTTCTTGCTGCGGCGGATACATTTCGTGCAGGTGCGATCGAACAGTTAGTTGAATGGTCTCATAGAGCCGGAGTTGACATCATTGCAGGTCATGAAGGTTCTGATCCGGCATCCGTGGTATTTGATGCTGTACAGGCAGCTAAAGCACGAAATGCAGATATTTTAATTTGTGATACGGCCGGACGTCTTCATAATAAAAAGAATCTTATGGAAGAATTGAAAAAAATCAATCGTATTATTGATCGTGAATATCCAGAAGCTTACCGTGAAACGTTCATTGTATTAGATGGTACAACGGGACAGAATGCATTAGTACAAGCAAAACAATTTAAAGAAACGGCTGACATTACCGGCATTGTCTTAACCAAACTTGACGGAACTGCAAAAGGCGGGATTGCTATTGCAATTCAATCGGAACTTGCTGTACCGGTAAAATATATTGGTATTGGCGAAAAAGTAGATGATTTACAAAAATTTGACAGTGATTCTTTTGTGGATGCACTGTTTCAATCTTAAAATTATAAAAACAAAGGAGAGAATGACATGTTAACTTTAGACAGATTTGAAGAAGCCTCCGAACGATTAAGCAGAGTATTATTAGAAACCAAACTGGTATATAGTGATTATTTTTCGGATTGCACAGGCGCGAAAATTTATTTTAAACCAGAGAATATGCAGTTTACAGGTGCATATAAAATACGAGGTGCATATAATAAAATCAGTTCTTTATCTATGGAAGAAAGAGAACGCGGAATTATTTCAGCATCTGCGGGAAACCATGCACAGGGAGTGGCCTATGCAGCAAAATTAATGGGCGCTAAAGCAATTATTGTCATGCCGACATCAACACCGTTGATTAAAGTTAACCGAACCAAAGGTTATGGTGCCGAAGTTATTCTTCACGGTGACGTTTATGATGATGCTTGTGCTTATGCCCTTGAACTTGCCGAAGAAAGAGGATATACATTTATTCATCCATTTAATGATGAAGAAGTTGCTATTGGTCAGGGGACAATCGCCATGGAAATTATCAAGGAGCTTCCTACAGTGGATTGTATTCTTGTTCCTATTGGCGGCGGTGGTCTATGTTGTGGCATTTCCACCCTTGTTAAGATATTAAATCCTAAGATTCAAGTGATTGGCGTAGAACCATCAGGTGCCGCGTGTATGAAGGCATCTTTAGAAGCTGGACATGTTGTAACATTACCATCCGTTTCTACGATTGCCGATGGTACAGCCGTTAAAACACCAGGAGATCTTGTCTTCCCATATATTCAGGAAAATGTTGATCAGATTATTACTGTAGACGATGATGATTTGATTGGTGCTTTTTTAGATATGATGGAAAATCATAAGATGATTGTTGAAAATTCTGGTTTATTAACCGTTGCTGCTTTGAAACAGTTGGATTTAAGAGGTAAAAAAGTTGTATCTGTAATCAGTGGCGGAAATATTGATGTTATTACAATTGCATCTGTTGTTCAAAACGGATTAATTCAACGCGATCGTATTTTTACTGTTTCTGTTTTACTTCCGGATAAACCGGGACAGCTTCAAAAAGTGGCTGGTGTTATTGCTGAACTTCAGGGGAATGTTATCAAACTTGAACATAATCAGTTTGTTAATGTAAATCGTAGTAATGCCGTAGAGCTTCGTATTACATTAGAAGCATTTGGTACGGAACATAAAAAACAGATATTAAATGCACTTGAAGAAGGCGGCTATCGTCCGGTATTGAAAGGAACAAAACAAATTTATTAAATTTTTTAAAAAAATCAGTTGACATTCCTTATAAGATACGATAGAATACCACCTGTAAAGTAAAAACACTTTACAGGTGGTGCTTTTATGGATAAGATGTTAAAGCAGGCTTTGCTTTTTGATTTCTATGGTGAATTGCTGACGGAACATCAGAAATCGATTTATGAAGATTTTGTATTGAATGATTATTCTTTAAGTGAGATTGGAGAAGATCGGAATATAAGCCGTCAGGGAGTTTATGATATTATAAAACGTTGTGATAAGCTTCTGAATGGATATGAAGAGAAACTTCATCTTGTTCAGAAGTTTTTAATGGCAAAAGAAGAGGTTTCAAACATCCATCAACTCGCCAGCGATCTCTTGAACGCTGAAGGAGACTTAGAAAAAGCAACCGAATATTTACGGCAGATTGAAATTATATCAAATAAGATATTAGAAGAGATGTAGCCGATAAGGAGGTTTTCCATGGCATTTGAAAGTTTATCCGAAAAATTGCAGAACGTCTTTAAGAATCTTAAGAACAAAGGACGTTTAACCGAAGCCGATGTGAAAGCCGCTTTAAAAGAAGTTAAGATGGCATTGCTGGAAGCGGATGTCAATTTTAAAGTTGTTAAACAGTTTATTAAATCTGTACAGGAACGTGCCATTGGACAGGATGTTCTGACCAGTTTAACACCTGGACAGATGGTTATAAAAATTGTTAATGAAGAAATGGTTTCTTTGATGGGCAGTGAAACAACAGAGATTGCACTTCGTCCATCGAATGAAATTACTATCATTCTTATGGCAGGTCTTCAGGGTGCTGGTAAAACAACAACTTGTGCAAAGATTGCCGGTAAGATGAAGCAAAAAGGCCGCAAACCTTTACTTGTAGCATGTGATGTATATCGTCCGGCTGCAATTAAACAGCTGCAGGTTAACGGCGAAAAACAAGGTGTTCCGGTATTTTCTATGGGTGAAAATCAGAACCCTGTCAACATTGCAAAAGCAGCTGTAGAACATGCATCAAAAAACAATTTCAATGTTGTTATTCTTGATACGGCTGGTCGTCTTCATGTTGATGAAGATATGATGAATGAGCTTAAGAATATTAAATCTGCATTGGAAATTGATGAGACAATTCTTGTTGTTGATGCAATGACAGGTCAGGATGCAGTGAATGTTGCGAAATCCTTTGATGAAACTGTTGGTTTAGATGGAGTTATTCTTACTAAACTTGATGGTGATACACGAGGCGGTGCAGCTTTATCCATTCGTTCCGTTATTGGCAAACCGATTTTGTATGTTGGTATGGGAGAAAAACTTTCGGATTTAGAACAGTTTTATCCGGATCGAATGGCATCACGAATTCTTGGTATGGGTGATGTCTTAACATTGATTGAAAAAGCAGAGGCTCAGATTGATGTTGATAAAGCCAAAGAGATGACTCGTAAATTCAAAAAAGCTGAATTTACTTATGATGATTATCTTGAACAGATGAATCAAGTGAAGAATATGGGTAATATTCAAGATTTGATTGGTATGATCCCAGGAATGGGCAATCAGTTGAAGAATGTTGATCTCAGCGGAAGTGAAGCTCAGATGAAACGAACAGAATCTATTATTCTTTCTATGACATTAGAAGAGAGATCTAATCCGGATATCATGAATATGAGTCGTAAAAAACGTATTGCTGCTGGTGCAGGTGTTTCAATTAATGAAGTGAATGCATTAGTTAAACAGTTTGATCAGATGAAAAAGATTATGAAACAGTTCTCTGGTCAGATGTCTGGTAAAAAAGCAAAACGTGGCGGATTCGGTGGATTTGGCGGATTCCGTTTCCCATTTTAACTAGATAATCAGGAAGACAATTTCCTTTTTATATATTTTATTTAAGTTGTTTACTCAGGAGGTGAAAAAGATGGCAGTTAAAATTCGTTTAAGAAGAATGGGTCAGAAAAAGGCTCCTTTTTATAGAATTATCGTAGCAGATTCCCGTTCCCCAAGAGATGGTCGTTTCATCGAAGAAATCGGAACATACAATCCAAACGTTGAACCAAGCGAAGTTAAAATCAATGAAGAATTAGCACAGAAATGGTTATCCAATGGTGCTCAGCCAACAGAAGTTGTAGGCAAATTATTCAAAAACGCAGGTATTACAAAATAATTACTGATGGAGGTGTAAGGATGAAAGAATTAGTTGAAGTTATCGCTAAGGCTCTTGTCGACCATCCTGAAGGTGTTGTTGTTACAGAGACTGTTAACCCAAAATCTATTGTTCTCGAACTTAAAGTAGACACAGAAGATATGGGTAAGGTCATTGGTAAGCAAGGACGTATTGCCAGAGCAATTCGTACTGTTGTTAAATCTGCTGCATCTAAAGATGACAAAAAAGTAATTGTTGAAATTCTTCAGTAATTCAACATATAGAAGACCTCAATCCGTTCGGACTGAGGTCTTTTCAGACTGTTTTGAGAAAGGGAAGATCATGGAAGAATATTTACGCGTTGGTGTCATCGCAAACACCCATGGTGTACGTGGTGAAGTCAAAATCTTTTCAACGACGGACGATATTCGTCGTTTCAAAAAATTAAAAAAATGCATTATCGATACCGGCAGAGAAAGAATTGATGTAGAAGTTGAAAGCTGTAAATTTTTCAAACAAACACCAATTTTAAAATTTAAATCCATCGATCAATTGAATGACGTTGAACGTTTTAAAGGAAAAGATTTACTTGTTCATCGTGATCATGCTGTCAAATTAGCAAAAAATGAGTTTTTTATTGTTGATTTAATTGGTTTAAATGTTGAAACAGATGATGGTATGGAACTTGGCGTTTTAACAGATGTTCTTCAGACAGGGGCAAATGACGTATTTGTTGTTAAAATGTCTGATGGTAATGAGGTGTTAATTCCATACATAGAACAGTGCGTACCGGAAATCCATCCTGAAACAGGAAAAGTTACAGTACATTTATTACCTGGTCTTTTAGATCTTAATCGCAAGTGAGGTTAATATCCTATGAGATTTCATGTTATGACACTTTTTCCGGATATGATCGCAAATGGTCTTGGAACAAGTATTACAGGGAGAGCGATCAGTCAGAATATTTTCCAGTTGAACATCGTTAATATCCGTGATTATACACAGGATAAACATAAGCATGTTGATGATTATCCTTATGGAGGCGGCGCAGGAATGGTTATGCAGCCGGGACCTGTTTATGACTGTTATAAAGATATCACTAAAGATATGACGAAAAAACCGCGAGTTATTTATATGACACCGCAAGGTAAAGTTTTTAGCCAGGCTATAGCAGAAGAACTTTCTAAAGAAGAAGAATTAATATTTCTTTGTGGTCATTATGAAGGCATTGATGAACGTGTATTGGAAGAGATCGTTACAGATGAATTATCTATCGGTGATTATGTTTTGACCGGTGGAGAATTGCCCGCTATGGTAATGATTGATTCTATATCTCGATTAATTCCCGGTGTTTTGAATAATGATGATTCGGCAGAATTCGAATCATTTCAGGATGGGCTGCTTGAATATCCGCAATATACACGACCTGTAGAATTTATGGGTAAAAAAGTACCTGATGTACTTTTATCAGGTCATCATGGTCGTATTGCTGAATGGAGACGTGAACAATCTTTAAAGAGAACTTTGATTCGTCGTCCTGAATTGTTGGAAACTGCAGAATTATCTCAAAAAGACAAAAAAACACTTCAAAAAATCAAGAAAAATCTTGATTTTTCTGAAGTGTTATGATATATTATTATGGTATGAAAAAAAGATGGTCCTCTGTTACACGTTAAGTTGTATTAAGAACGTCGAATATATAAATCAAGGAGGTTCACAAAGATGAACGATATTATTAAGAATATTGAAGCTGCTCAGTTAAAAGCTGAAGTTCCAGCATTCAACGTAGGTGATACAGTACGTGTATCCGCAAAAGTTAAAGAAGGTAACCGTGAAAGAACACAGGTATTTGAAGGTACTGTTATCAAACGTCAGAATGGCAGCAACCGTGAAACATTTACAGTTAGAAAGAGTTCTAATGGTGTAGGTGTTGAAAAAACATGGCCATTACATTCTCCAATCGTAGAAAAGATTGAAGTTGTAAGAAGAGGTAAAGTAAGAAGAGCTAAATTATTCTACTTAAGAGATAGAGTAGGTAAGAAAGCAAAAGTTAAAGAATTAGTTAAATAATTCGGCAGAATATTTGGGGCAAGTACTTCGGTAATTGTCCCATTTTTATAATTACAAAGGAAAGGGATTGAGCATGAAGAAATTTAATCGTAACCTAAAGCGATTCATTGGAAGACTCAAAAAATTAAAAATCGGTACCCATGCAATGAATCTTGCCATGTTCATTATTGGTTGGTTTTTGGTCATTGCGATTTCTATTTCAATGGTTCAGGGATTTGGAATTAAAACGGTTGTATCCAATGACTCTATGATTCCAACTTTTGTAGAAGAAGAAGTTTTAAAAATCAACAAAGTTATTTATAAAATCACTTCCCCAAACCGTATGGATACTGTAGTTGTTAAACTTGGTGAAACCAAATCCAATTTAAATTATATTTTTCGAATTGTTGGACTTCCTGGTGAAAAAATTCAGATTAAAAACGGACGTATCTATATCGACGATGAAGTCATTGAATATGCCATCACCGGTGAATTGATTAATGATCCCGGAATCGCACGTAAAACCATTGTCTTAGAAGATGATGAATATTTTATGATGTGCGACAATTACAACAACAGTCGAAATGACAGCCGTTCTTCGAATATTGGTATTATTCATAAGAACCAGATTGAAGGCAGAGTAAAATAGGAGGAATGATTTATGCATATTCAATGGTATCCTGGTCATATGACGAAGGCTCGTCGTATGATGCAAGAAGATATAAAATTAATAGATATTGTAATTGAATTGGTTGATGCCAGAGTTCCATTATCCAGTAAAAATCCGGATATTGATCAATTAGCTGGACAGAAATCTCGTATGATTTTATTGAATAAATACGACCTTGCGGATCCTGTTCGTACAACAGAATGGGAAAAATGGTTTAGAAAACAAGGTTTTTATGTATATAAACTTGATTCACGAAAAGGTGGACAAATGAAAGCAATTACAGCGATCATTCAGGAAGCGTGTAAGGAAAAGATTGAACGTGATCGTAAAAGAGGGATTATCAATCGTCCGGTTCGTGCGATGATTGTTGGGATTCCAAATGTAGGAAAATCTACATTTATTAATACTTATGCAGGAAAAGCATGCGCAAAAACAGGTAACAAACCAGGTGTTACAAAAGGAAAGCAGTGGATCCGTTTAAACAAAAATGTTGAATTATTAGATACACCAGGTATTCTCTGGCCCAAATTTGACGATCAGGCAGTCGGTCAGCGTTTAGCAATGATCGGTTCGATTAAAGATGAAATTTTGAATATTGAAGAATTATCCATTTTACTGATTGAATATATGAAAGAGTCTTATCCTGGAATTTTATCAGAAAGATATGCAGTCGATGAAAATTGTGATAAAATAACATTATTAGGTGCAATTGCCGAATCACGCAATTGTCGTCAAAAAGGGAATGAACTGGATTATTCCAAAGCATCCAAGTTACTTATTGATGATTTCCGTGCCGGAAAGCTTGGACGATTAACTTTGGAAGTGCCAGAGGAGCAATAATATGGGCAAAAAAATATATTCAGATGAAAAGGAAAAACCGGAAAAAATCGAATCAAACAAAATAAAAGATGTTCTGGGTCTTGTTTTATATTGTGTCGTTGTTATAGCCATTATGTTTTTGGTTATTAAATATGTTGGACAGCGCACAGTTGTTATCGGTGATTCTATGGAAACAACATTGCAGGACGGAGATAATCTGATCACAGATAAATTAACATATCATTTTGTTGAACCGAAGCGATTCGATATTGTTGTCTTTCCTTTTAAAGAAAATAAGAATCAATTATTGATCAAACGTATTATTGGTATGCCGGGAGAAACTGTTCAGATCATCGAAGGAAAAGTATATATCAATGGTTATGAATTAAACGAAAATTATGGTAATGCGATTATAGAATCTGCAGGACTTGCATCAGAGCCAATTACTTTAGGAGAAGATGAATATTTTGTTCTCGGAGATAATCGTAATAACAGTCAGGACAGTCGATTTGAGTCAGTAGGTAATATTAAACGTTCAGATTTAATTGGTCGGGCGTGGGTTCGAATCTGGCCATTAAATGAGATTTCTTTATTAAAACACCAATAATAATTAAGAATTCTCCTGCTTATGGCAGGAGAATTTTTGTATTTAATAAATATATTGCACACATAAGCTCTATTGAATTTAGAAGGGGAACATCTATGACAATTCAGGAAATTCGCTTAGAATACGAACAATTAACTTCTGAGAATATTCGTTCGTTTATCGAAAAATATTCAGAAGATACACGTTCTGGTGTTCAAAAGCTCATTAAACAATGCCAGAATCGCATTCAAAAAGAAATGGAAGAAGAAATCAGACTTGAACACATGCTGATGTTTGAAAGAAAATATTATAAAACCTGTAACTTTGTATGTGGAATTGATGAAGCTGGACGAGGACCTCTTGCCGGTCCTGTTGTTGCCGCTGCTGTGATTTTACCTAAAAATCATAAGATTGCTTATCTGAATGATTCGAAACAATTAAGTGAAAAAAAACGTGAAGAATTATTTGACAAGATTATGAGTGAAGCGCTGGCCGTTGGTGTAGGAATTGTTTCCCCAAAACGAATTGACGAAATTAATATATTACAGGCGACATATGAAGCGATGCGGGGGGCAATAAATCAATTGAAGATTCAACCGGAAATTTTATTAAATGATGCGGTTATAATTCCTGAAGTAAAAATACCTCAGGAAAAAATCATCAAAGGAGATGCAAAAAGTCTTTCCATTGCTGCTGCAAGTATTATTGCAAAAGTGACGAGAGATCGTATGATGAAAGACTATCACGAACTTTTTCCGGAATATGGATTCAACAAACATAAAGGATATGGCTCTAAGGAACATATTCAGTCGATTCAGCAGTATGGTCCTTCACCAATTCACAGACGAACATTTATAACACACTTCATTTAATCAAAAGATTAAGGAGGTATACATACGAATTCAAGAGATGTTGGAAAATTATTTGAAAATAAAGCTGAAGCTTATTTAAAATCCAAGGATTATGTTATCCTTGATAAAAATTTTCATTGTCGTTACGGAGAAATAGATCTTATTGCCATATCTCCTGATCAAACCATAGTATTTGTAGAAGTAAAGTCAAGACATTCATGTTCTTATGGAAGTGCTGTAGAAGCAGTTACAGCTCATAAATGTGAAAAAATTCGAAAAACATCCAGATTTTATATTTATCAAAAAAAATTAGGATGGAATCGTAAGTATCGGTATGATGTGATTGTTTTTCAAAATGAACATATGAATCATATCATGAATGCATTTTATTAAATAGCTAAATATAAATGGAGAAGTTAAAGTTTATGAAAGAACACATGAATTTTGAAATTATAAATTGGGATTCACCTATTCCTGTCATACAATATCAATCATTAATGAATACCGGATGTGTTGAACATGGTTTTTCAACGCGTCTGGGCGGAGTAAGTAAAGGCGTATTTTCATCAATGAATCTATCCTATACTCGCGGGGATGATCACCAAAAGGTGACTGAAAACTTTCAAAGATTTTGCCATACACTTCACATAGATTGGAAAAAAATAGTTTCAACAGATCAGACGCACACTGCAAATGTTCGTGTCGTTACTGAAGCAGATGCAGGTCATGGAATCATTTCACCCAAACGTTTTTTTAATGTTGACGGTCAGGTGACAAATGTTCCAGGATTGCCATTAATTTCTTATCATGCCGATTGTGTACCATTGTTTTTTGTTGATCCTGTAAAAAAAGCTATTGGATTATCTCATTCTGGATGGAAAGGCACAGTACAGAGAATTGGTGCAAATACAATTAAATCAATGAAGGATAATTTTGGATCAAATCCTAAAGACATTATTGGTGTTATTGGACCATCAATTTGTCAGGAATGTTATGAAGTCAGCGCAGATGTTGCACTGGCATTTAAAAAAGAATTTCGTATGTCTGACCAATTGATGTATGAAAAACCAAATCATAAATTTCAATTAAACTTATGGGAAGCTAATTATCAGGTAATGACAGATTCAGGAATGCTTCCTGAACATATAACAATAACAAAATGGTGTACAGGATGCCACTCGGATCTTTTATGGTCACATCGTAAAAATGGAAATGAACGTGGCAGTCTTGCCGCATTTTTATGTTTAAAGTAATACTTTATGAGGTCTTAGAAAGGAACTATCATGGAAAAAGGTCATAAAATAGCAAAAATTCTTCCTGGGAGTATTGGAGAAGAACTTGAACTTGAAGTCGGTGATCTGATTCTTGCTGTCAATAATCAGACCGTTGAAGATGTTTTCGATTATCAGTTCTTAATCAATGATGAATATATTGAATTATCGGTTCTTAAGAAAAATGGCGAAGAGTGGATTCTTGAAATTGACAAAGATGAAGATGAAGATCTTGGAATTCAATTTGAATCAAACCTTATGGACGAATATCATTCCTGTACGAATAAATGTATTTTCTGCTTTATTGATCAATTGCCTCAGGGAATGCGTTCAACCATGTATTTCAAGGACGATGATTCCAGACTATCATTTCTTCAGGGCAATTATATTACATTAACAAATATGAAAGATAAAGATTTAGATCGTATTATCAAATATAATCTTTCACCAATAAATATATCTGTGCATACAACAAATCCGGAACTTCGGTGTATGATGCTGCATAATCGATTTGCTGGAAAAATCAATGAACAAATTCAGAAGCTTTATAATGCGGGAACCATCATGAACGGGCAAATTGTTTTATGTAAAGGTATTAATGATGGTGAAGAATTAAAACGTACAATTCGTGATTTGAGTTCATTTCTTCCTTATATGGAAAGTTTGTCGGTTGTACCTGTTGGAATCAGTAAACACCGTGAGGGTTTGTTTCCATTAGAACCATTTACTAAAGAAGATGCAGAAAAAGTACTGGATATTATTCATTCATTTCAGAATCAATTTATGGAAGAATATGATACGCACTTCGTACATGCAAGTGATGAATGGTATGTCCTGGCTGAACGACCATTGCCGGATGAAGATAATTATGATGGTTATGTTCAATTAGAAAATGGTGTGGGTATGCTTCGGCTTCAAGAACAGGAATTTCATGAAGCATTGGCATCTGCTGAAATACCACCATCTTCGGTACATGCAAAAGAATGTACAATTGTTACCGGAAAACTGGCAGGTTCGTTTTTAAAAGAATTGGTATGTGATTTCAATGAGAGATATCCTAATATTCACGTGAACGTTGAAGAAATTACGAATGATTTTTTTGGACCTCGAATTACTGTATCCGGTTTACTTACCGGTCAGGACATTATCAATCAGTTGAAAAATAAAAAACTCGGTGAGGAGCTTTTGTTACCGATAAATGTATTACGAAGCGGTGAAGATGTTTTACTTGATGACATCCATTTGAATGAGATTGAAAAAACTTTACAAGTACCGATTCGTATTGTAAAATCAAACGGAAAAGATTTGTTTGATGCGCTTATTTCATAGTGCGCAGGATTTAATAAATAAAAGGAGAATACAATTTATGAGTAAGCCAATCGTAGCCGTTGTAGGACGTCCAAATGTTGGTAAATCCACATTGTTTAATGTTCTTGCCGGCAAAAAGATTTCAATTGTTAAAGATACTCCGGGCGTAACACGTGACCGTATTTATGCTGATGTTACATGGTTAGATAAACAGTTTACAATGATCGATACGGGCGGTATTGAACCGGAAAGCAGTGATCTCATTTTAACAAGTATGCGTGAACAGGCTGAAATTGCCATTGCCACAGCAGACGTCATTATGTTTGTTACAGATGTTCAGCAGGGGGTAGTTGATGCGGATTATGATGTTGCTGATTTACTTCGCCGTTCCGGCAAACCTGTCGTTCTAGTTGTAAATAAAGTGGACAGTTTCCAGAAATATGAAGCAGATATTTATGAATTCTATAATCTTGGCATTGGTGATCCGTTTGGGGTATCTGCAGCATCCCATCTTGGACTTGGTGATATGTTAGATGAAGTCATTAAATATTTCCCTGATAATTCGGCGGAAGAAGAAGAGGACGATCGTCCGAGAATCGCCATTATTGGTAAACCAAATGTTGGAAAATCTTCTTTGATCAACAAATTATGTGGTGAACAGCGTTCTATTGTATCGAATATTGCTGGTACGACAAGAGATGCGATTGATACAGTTGTTAAATATAATGGACAGGAATACGTTTTCATTGATACTGCAGGAATTCGCAGAAAAAACAAAATTAAGGAAGATATTGAAAGATATAGTATTATTCGTGCCGTTTCTGCTGTAGAACGTGCGAATGTTGTTCTTCTTATGATTGATGCAACGGAAGGTGTTACTGAACAGGACGCTAAAATTGCCGGAATTGCTCACGAACGTGGCAAGGGTGTCATCATTGCTGTAAATAAATGGGATGCAATTGTTAAAGATGATAAGACAATTTATGAGCACACAAAAAAAATTCGTGAGACATTAGCTTACATGCCATATGCAGAACTTGTATTTATTTCGGCAATGACAGGACAGCGTATTTCTAAATTATATGAACTCATTGATATGGTTATTCAGAATCACTCCCTTCGTGTTGGAACAGGTGTCCTTAATGAAATTATGGCAGAAGCTGTTGCGCTCAAACAGCCACCTTCAGACAAAGGCAGACGTTTAAAACTTTACTATATTACACAGGTTGCGGTAAAACCACCGACATTTGTAATATTTGTAAACGATAAAGAATTAACACATTTTTCATATACACGTTATATCGAAAACAAGATTCGTGAATCCTTTGGATTCCGTGGCACACCTTTGAAATTTATTATAAGGGAGAGAAAGGATAACAAATAATTATGTTATTAGATATTTTTCTTTGCTTAGTTGTTGGATACGTTTTCGGATGTTTTCAAACAGGCTATTTTTACGGCAAGTCTAAAGGAATTGATATTCGTAACTATGGCAGCGGAAATGCGGGAACAACGAATACATTACGTGTGTTGGGCAAAAAAGCCGGATATATTACGTATCTTGGTGATGCTTTGAAAGCTATTTTTGCAATTTTACTTATTAAATATGTTATTTATGGACAATTAATTATACCATCAATGGATTTTCATCTTTTGCTGGCATATACGGGGCTTGGTGTTGCATTTGGGCATAATTATCCGTTTTACTTGAACTTTAAAGGTGGAAAAGGGATTGCAACAACCTCAGGTGTTATGCTGGCGTTGGATATTCGTATCGGATTGATTGGTATCATTGGTTTCTTTATTATCTTTTTTGCAACACGCTATGTATCGGTTGGATCACTATATATGAGTATTGTATTTCCAATTTGTGTACTTGTATTTTATCCTGGTGAATGGCATCTTTTTATTGTTAGTGTTGTATTTTGGCTTATGGCGTGGATGAGACATCGTGAGAATATTAAACGTCTTATGACCGGTACAGAAAATCGTTTTGAACGTAAAAAAAAGAAATAATTTATCCTCTTGAAAAATGATTGACTTTTATTCATAAATGTTTTATATTAGTATTAATTCAACGCTTCAACGCTTTTTGGTGTTAAAGTGATTAAAAGAAAAGAGGATGAAAACATGAAAAAGACACTTGCAACTTTACTTGCAGGAATCATGGTTGTCGCTTCTTTGACAGCTTGTGGTTCCAACTCAAAAGAAACAACGACTACGAGTACGGCTTCGGACGAAACATCTTATAAAATTGGTGTTTTACAGTTGGTTGAACATGCTGCTTTAGATGCTTCAAATGAAGGTTTTGTAGCAGCTTTAAATGATGCCGGTATTTCTTATACAATTGATCAGCAGAATGCTCAGAATGACCAGACAGCTTGTCAGACCATTGCAGAAAAATTGGTTAATGATGGCAATGATCTTATTCTTGCCATTGCTACACCGGCTGCACAGGCAGTAGCAGGTGTTACATCAGATATTCCTGTTGTGGGTACAGCAATTACAGATTTTGCTGCTTCCGGTCTTGTTAATTCCAATGATGCTCCTGGCGGTAATGTAACAGGTTCTTCGGATTTAACACCAGTTGAAGCACAGATCAGTTTACTTAAGAAAGTTTGTCCAGATGCAAAAACAATTGGTATTCTTTTCTGTTCCGCAGAAAGTAATTCGGATATTCAGGTGTCAATGGCTAAAGAGGCTTGTAATGCTGCAGGTCTTGCATATGAAGAATTTGCAGTTGCAAGTTCCAATGAAATTCAGTCTGTTGTTGAATCTGCTGTTGGTAAAGTAGATGCATTATATTGTCCAACAGATAATACAATTGCTGCAGGTATGGCAACAGTAGCTATGGTAGCAAATGATAATATGCTTCCTGTTGTTGCTGGCGAAGAAGGTATGGTAACTGCTGGTGGTCTTTGTACATATAGTATTGATTATTATGAATTAGGATATCTGGCAGGTCAGATGGCTGTTCGTATTCTTACAGAAGGTGCAGATCCTGCTGAAATGCCAATCGAATATTATCCAGAAGAAAAATGTACATTTATTGGCAATGAAGACACAGCCGCAACATTGGGAATTGATATTTCCGGACTTGAATAATTAAATCATTTAATAATACTCCGGCAAATAGTTCATTTGTTTGCCGGAGATCTTTTTATTTATATAACATAGAATGTTAGAAACATGCATAACGTTCAAATAAAATAATGTTTTTTCCTTATATAGTAGATTCAAAGAAACAAATACAATCAAAAGGAGAGAAGATCCATGAATATCAGTGGAATTTTATTGGCTTTTCAGGGAGCTGCATCTCAGGGGATTCTCTGGGGTATTTTTGTACTTGGCGTTTATATTACATACAAAATCCTGGATATTGCAGATTTGACCGTTGATGGAAGTTTTGCATTAGGCGGATGTGTATGTGCTGCTTTAATTGTTACATATGGTGTAAATCCTGTCGCGGCATTATTGATTGCAACACTTGCTGGTGTTATAGCAGGTGCAATTACAGGATTTTTACATACCGTATTTGAAATTCCTGCAATTCTTGCGGGGATTTTGACTCAAATATCTTTATGGTCGATCAATCTTCGTATCATGGGAAAAAGTAATATTCCTTTATTAAAATCCCCTACTATTTTCTCTGGTTTAATTGAAAATGCAGGTATGAAAAACTCTCTTGCAGCTGCAGTCATTGGTGTCCTTATTGTCGTTGCAGTTATTGGGATTTTATATTGGTTTTTTGGAACAGAAATTGGTTCTGCACTCCGAGCAACTGGTAACAACGAAGATATGATTCGAGCACTTGGTGTGAATACAAAATTTACAAAAATGATTGCATTAATGATGGCAAATGGTCTTGTTGGTATGTCAGGCGCACTTGTTTGTCAGAGTCAGAAATATGCGGATATCGGTATGGGTACGGGTGCGATCGTCATAGGTCTTGCTGCCATTGTTATTGGCGATGTACTTTTCGGAAAAGTACGTAATTTTGCTTGTAGATTAGCTTCGGGTGTTATTGGATCCGTTGTTTATTTTTTAATCCGTGCTATTGTTCTTCAACTTGGCATGGATGCAAATGACATGAAGATGTTGTCTGCAATCATTGTAGCACTTGCTTTATGTGTTCCTTTTGCAATGGAAAAATATCGTTTAAAACACAGTTATTCCGAAGGAGGCGAGGAAGATGCTTAATATATCTCATGTAAGTAAAACATTTAATAAAGGTACAATCAACGAAAAGAAAGCACTTCGAAATATCAGCCTTCATTTAGAACCTGAAGATTTTGTTACGATTATTGGAGGTAATGGTGCCGGTAAATCAACAATGCTTAATATGATTGCAGGTGTATATCCGATTGATTGTGGTATCATTGAGCTGGATGGTATTAATATTTCCAGATTACCTGAACATTCTCGTGCAGCATACCTTGGACGTGTATTTCAGGATCCTATGCGTGGCACAGCAGCTGACATGGAAATCCAGGAAAACTTAGCCCTGGCACTTCGAAGAGGAAATAGCAGAGGTCTTCGCTGGGGTATTGGAAAAAATGAAAAAGACCAGTATAAAGAGCTTTTAACACGCCTTGATTTGGGATTGGAAACGCGTCTTTCATCCAAAGTAGGTCTTCTTTCCGGTGGTCAGCGTCAGGCTCTTACATTGTTAATGGCTACACTTAAAAAACCAAAATTATTATTACTTGATGAACATACTGCAGCACTTGACCCAAAAACTGCAAGTAAAGTATTAGATATTACGGAAGAAATTGTGAATGAAAATAAATTGACAGCGCTCATGGTTACTCATAATATGAAAGATGCTATACGTTTGGGAAATCGTCTGATTATGATGCATGAAGGACGTATTATCTATGATGTACGCGGCGAAGAGAAGAAAAAACTTCAGGTAAGCGATCTTCTCGAAAAATTCGGTCAGGCGAGTGGTGGCGAATTCGCAAACGATCGTATGTTATTATCTTAAGAATGATTTATATACACCATCGATATAATTATAAAAAGATTATTCGGTGGTGTTTTCTTTGAATAAAGATTTAAAACGGGAGATCGATCGAATGCGTTTTCAAAGCAGTGAATCAAATAGAAATACTTCTTATAATCAAAACGGGTTAAATCCGGCCATATGTATTTTGTTTCGATGGTTTCTTGCTTTTTCTTTATTTGTCTGCGGTATTTTATTTCCAGAAATGAGTGATGCGATTCTGCCTAAAGAATTAAAAGAGTTACCCGTATATATATCTATTGATTATAATTGGAATGATCTTACGGATTTTATGGACAGTATGGCAAATTAATAAAGAATATGATATACTTTTAATGCAATGCGTAGGAAAAGGAGAATACTATGAAAAAATTAGCTTTAACTGATGATATCCTTATGAAAGTTGAAAAACCAGCCAGATATCTCGGTAATGAATATAATGCTGTGTATAAAAATCCGTCTTCCGTGGATGTAAGATTCGCTATGTGTTTCCCAGATGTATATGAGATTGGCATGTCCTATCTGGGTATTCAGATTATCTACGATATGTTAAATCGACGTGAAGATGTGTATTGTGAACGTCTCTATTCACCATGGATGGATTTGGATGCTATTATGCGTGAACGAAATATTCCATTATTTGCTTTGGAATCACAAGATCCTGTGAAAGAATTTGACTTCCTTGGAATTACACTTCAATATGAAATGTGCTATACAAACGTGCTTCAAATTCTGGATTTAAGTCAGATTCCAATAAAATCTGTCGATCGAACAATCGATCATCCATTTGTCATTGGTGGAGGACCTTGCGTTTATAATCCGGAACCTTTAGCTGATTTTTTTGATTTGTTTTATATTGGAGAGGCAGAAACAGTATATTATGATTTGATCGATTGTTATAAGTTATGGAAAAAGGAAGGTAAGTCACGACGCGACTTTTTGATCGAAGCTGCAAAGATACCTGGTATTTATGTACCATCTTTATATGACGTTAAATATAATGATGATCAAACTATTAAATCTTTTAAACCTAATGTTGAACACATTCCACAAAAAATCAAGAAACAAGTTGTTTCTGATTTAGGAGATACCTATTATCCATCAAAACCAGTAGTTCCATTTATAAAGGTTACACAGGATCGAGTTGTTTTAGAAATTCAGCGTGGCTGTATTCGTGGCTGTCGTTTTTGCCAGGCGGGCAATGTCTATCGTCCGAACAGAGAACGTGAATTGGAATTTCTTAAAAAATATGCCCATGATATGCTGACATATACAGGACATGAAGAAATTTCCTTAAGTTCTTTAAGTTCCAGTGATTATTCGAGACTTGAAGAATTAACAACTTATTTAATTCAGGAATTTGGTTCAAAGAAGAATGTAAACATTTCTTTGCCTTCATTAAGAATTGATGCGTTTTCTTTGGACGTTATGAGGCAGGTTCAGGATGTTAAAAAAAGCAGTCTTACGTTTGCTCCTGAAGCAGGATCCCAGCGGATGAGAGATGTCATTAATAAAGGACTTACAGAAGAAGATATTTTTTCAGGAGCAATGGAAGCCTTTAATGGCGGATGGAATCGTGTTAAATTATACTTTATGCTTGGCTTGCCAGGTGAAACTTATGATGATATCGAAGGAATTGCTAAATTATCCAATGATATCGCATCTTTATATTATACAATTCCAAAAGATAAGAGACCAAATCCGAGAGTCGATGTTGTATCCAGCACTTCTTTTTTTGTTCCAAAACCATTTACTCCATTTCAGTGGGTTGCGCAGAATACAACAGAAGAATTTAAGGAAAAACAGCGTTTTCTTAGTCAAAAGATGAAAGAACAGCTTAACCGAAAGAGTATGCGTTATAACTGGCATGATTTTGATTTGACTGCTTTGGAAGGCTTTCTTGCACGAGGTGATCGTCGTTTAAGCGAAGTGATTTTGAAAGCATATCAGAAAGGATGCATGTTTGATTCCTGGTCTGAACATTTTTATTATGATCGCTGGATAGAAGCTATGAAAGAAGCAAATATTGACCCGGAATTTTATACAGATCGCGTACGTTCTTATGATGAAATTCTTCCATGGGATTTTATTGATGCAGGCGTAACAAAGGAATTTTTATGGCATGAATATGTACAATCTCAGAATGGATCTGTTACGCCAAATTGCCGTGTAAAATGTTCTGGATGTGGATGTCGAATCTATGAAGGAGGTGTATGTTATGAAGGTCAGAATTAAATTTGCTAAAGAAGGTATTATGCGTTTTATTGGACATCTGGATATGATGCGTTATTTTCAAAAGGCATTTCGACGTTCAGGCATTGATATCCAATATTCTCAAGGATTTAGTCCACATCAATTAATTTCATTTGCAGCTCCTTTAGGGGTTGGACTGACAAGTACAGGCGAATATATGGACATTGTATTGGGCGAATGTCCTTCATCCAACGAGCTTGTTCGTTTAATTAATGAACAGATGGTCGATGGCGTACGCATTTTGAGCGCAGTAGCTCTTCCGGATAATAGTAAAACTGCCATGTCAATTGTAACAACAGCTGATTATCAGATTACTTACAGAGAAAATATGCATCCTGATTTTGATTTGGAAGAAGCAATTCATCGATTTATGATGCAAGAGCAGATTATGGTAACGAAAAAAACAAAGAAAAGTGAAAAAACGATGGATATTAAACCAATGATTCATGAATTTAAAGTTACTTCATCCGGATGTTTCATGAATGTTGCTACTGGAAGTACTCAAAACCTAAAACCTGAACAGGTCATGGAAACACTCTATCAATTTATGGATAGAACTTTTGATCCATTTACAATCTATATTCATCGCATAGAAACTTATGGCGAAAATTTTAAATCTTTAGAAAAGTATGGAAAAAGCATTGAATAAACATAAAATGTCGAAAGAAGTTGTTATTACAAACTATAAAAATCGATATTTAATTGCCTATTTAGAAAATAATAAGGCGATTGAATTGTTTTTAAAATCACCAGATTCTATAGAAATTGGTGATATCTATATAGGAAAAGTTAAAAATATTGTAGAAAATATCCAGGCGGCCTTTGTTGAAGTGTCGCCTGGAATTATTGGTTATTATTCATTAAAAAATAATACAAATCATTTATTTACCTGTCCAACAAATCGTAAGCTTTCAATCGGTGATGAAATAATGGTTCAGATTGAAAGAGGTTCTATTAAATCCAAAGCACCTGTATTATCAAGTCATATTCAAATTCAAGGAAATTGTATGGTTCTTTTAGGCAATTATCCTTTTATTGGAGTTTCAAAAAAAATTTCATCCTCCCATATCAGAGATAATCTGAAATTTTTAGCCCATGAATTTGTTGGGGATTCTCAGAATGGTATCATATTCCGTACAGAAGCACAAAATACGAATGAAAAAATTTTAAGAGAAGAATATGACTCTCTTTTGGTTGACTATAACAAGATTATGTCTACCTTTCGAATGCGTACATGTTATTCTAAGATTTACGGGATGCCACAAAATTGGTTAAAGTATGTTCATGCCAATAATTTACATGATTTACGTATTGTAACGGATTTAGAGGATGTTTTTGATAATCTGATGAAACAAGATTATATATCTGATAAGAATAATTTGTGCGAATTTTATTCGGATAAAACTTATTCTTTAATAAAACTAAAAAGTCTTGAAACCCAGATAGACCGTGCTGTTTCTAAACATGTATGGTTACGCTCGGGGGCGTCTCTTGTCATTGAACCAACGGAAGCTTTAACTTCTATTGATGTTAATACAAGTAAAACTGAAATTCGTAAAAAAGACGAAAGTACATTTTTAGAAATAAATATAGAAGCTGCACATGAAATATTTAGACAAATTCGTCTGCGCAATTTGTCTGGAATTATTATTGTCGACTTTATCAATCTTTCTGATAAAAAAAATGAGATATTATTGATGAATACATTGAAGCTTGCTGCGCAGGAGGATCCTGTACAAACAAATGTTATTGATATAACACCTTTAGGACTTGTTGAAATTACACGTAAGCGAACATATCGTCCGTTTTATGAACAATTGAAGGAGTATAATTATGAATAGAGAACGTTATCTTTCATTAATGCGATGGGCAAATGATATGAAATCAAGAAAGTGTGTTATCTGCGGAATGACAAAATGTATTCCTTTTTTACTTGCCTTTTTTTATATTTTTTCGATAATATTTTGCATATTGATGTACCCCGTTTCTTTATTACGTTTGATTTTTCATCCTTTATTATGCTTTATAACTGTAACATTTCTTAGAAACTTGATAAAAGCTCCCAGACCGTATGATGTTTTTGATTTTATTCCATTGTGTGGATATCATCCCGGAAAAAATAAAAGTTTTCCAAGTCGTCATACGGCCAGCGCAGCTATTTTAGCACTTGAAATATCCCATATTTTTGGAGGTGTTATTGGAATCATTTGTATAATTCTTGCATTGATTATGGGAGTATTTCGTGTTCTATGTGGAAATCATTTTATAAAAGATGTAATTGCAGGTTATTTTGTTGCTTTATTCTTTTATTTTCTGTAAATTAAAACAAATATCTCTTGTTTAGTGAAATATATTCTACAAAGCTTGACATTGTCGCACAATTATGCTATTATTTATTTAGATAAAAGAATATTGTAAACAAAGGGGGTTTGTTTATGGGTAACAATTATATAATTACAATTGGTCGTGAATATGGCAGTGGCGGTTTTGAAATTGGTAAGAAACTTGCCGAAAAACTTGGTATTGGATTTTATGACAAAAATCTGATCGATGAAGTTGCTAAGAAGAGTGGTATCCATATTGATATGCTTCATAAAGGTGATGAAAAGAACATTTCTTCTTGGCTCAATCCGGTTTACCAGAATGGAACGATAAATGATCGTATTTTCTGGGCACAGTCTGATGTCATTCGTGAGATTGCTGAAAAAGAGTCTTGTGTTATCATTGGACGTTGTGCAGACTATATCCTCAAGGATTTTGATAATGTGGTAAACATTTTTGTTCAGGCACCTTTTGAAGATCGTGTAGCACGGATTTGTAATAAGTATCTGATCGAATTACCGGAAGAAGCTAAGAGAGAAATTAAAAAAACAGACAAACAGCGTCGTTCTTATTATGAATTCTACACCGACTATGGATGGGGTGAAAGAAAACATAAAGACTTAATTGTTAACAGTAGTGTTCTCGGTATTGATGGAACTGTGGATTTCATCAAAAATTTCGTTGAACGTAAATTTAATTTATAAAATAGAATTTTTGATTCAGCTGAGTCTTTCAACTCAAACCCCAACATGATGTACATCACGGGCTGTCAGTAATGGCAGCCCATTTTTTTATTTACCCATTTCATTTGATCAAAAACAACTGCTTGATTATTTTATAAGATCATGTATACTACATGTTGTGAAATAATATAATTTTTTTGAAAAATATTGAATTATTAATATTGACAATATTTGACCCTTATGTTAAGATTATCTAGTGTGCCGCACAGCGAGGTTTTAAGTTCTAAGGACACCAAAGCTGGCGAGTTTTATTATTAGGAGGTGCCATATGTACGCAATTATAGCAACAGGTGGTAAACAGTACAAAGTATCTGAAGGCGACGTTATCCGCGTTGAAAAACTCGGTATCGAAGCTGGTGAATCCGTTGTATTTGATCAGGTTCTTGTTGTTAGCGGTGACGAAGTAAAAGTTGGTAATCCAACAGTTGCTAACGCTACAGTTTCCGGTACAGTTATGTGTGACGGAAAAGCTAAAAAAGTTATCGTTTACAGATACAAGAGAAAAACAGGATATCACAAAAAGAATGGTCACAGACAGGCGTATACACAGGTTAAGATTGAAAAAATCAACGCTTAATCCAGGTTGTTGAGTTATGATTTGTGTAACTATTGTCCAGACTAAGGACAAGCAGATTAGAGCTTTTCAAGTTTCTGGTCATGCAGGTTTTGCAGAGAGTGGACAGGATATTGTTTGCAGTGCAGTTTCTGCATTGACAATCACAACAATTAATGCTTTAGAAGTATATACTTCACAGCCTTTTGAAGTCGATCAGGACGAGGAAGACGGCATTATTACTGTAAATTTTCTGGATGATTTATCTCATGATGCAGAGCTTTTGATGAAATCTCTGATTCTCGGATTAAGATCCATTGAAAATGAGTATAACAACGAATATATACACGTAGAATTCAGGGAGGTGTAGACGATGTTAAATATGAACCTTCAGTTTTTCGCTCATAAAAAGGGTGTTGGTTCTACAAAGAACGGTAGAGATTCCGAATCCAAACGTTTAGGTGCGAAAAGAGCAGACGGACAGTTTGTAAAAGCTGGAAATATCCTTTACAGACAGCGTGGTACTAAAATTCATCCAGGCGTAAATGTTGGCCGTGGTGGCGATGATACATTATTTGCTTTAGTTGACGGTGTTGTAAGATTCGAAAGAAAAGGTAGAGATAAAAAACAGGTTTCTATCTATCCAGTAGCAGCAAACGAATAATAAGTAAGAACAAGGCGACTTCAGATTTTTAAGATTTGAAGTCGTTTTTTAATAACTGAAATATATAGTTCCCGTAGAAAGGAGGGAAAATATGTTTGTAGATAAAGCGAAAATTTATGTTCGCTCCGGAAAAGGTGGCGATGGCCATGTGAGTTTCCGAAGAGAACTCTATGTTCCTGCAGGTGGACCAAATGGCGGCGATGGCGGAAAAGGCGGAGATGTTATTTTTGTTGTTGATAAAGGTCTTAACACATTAACAGATTTCAGACATGTTCGTAAATACGCTGCTGGTGATGGAAGACCTGGCGGCAAAGATCGTTGTCATGGCGCTGATGGTGAAGATATCATTATCAAAGTACCTGAAGGAACAATCATAAAAGAAGAAAATTCAGGATTAGTTATTGCTGATATGTCGGGTGACACACAACAACTCGTCCTTTTAAAGGGTGGTCGCGGAGGTAAAGGAAACCAGCATTATGCTACTCCTACGATGCAAGCACCAAAGTATGCTCAGCCTGGACAAAAAGCTCAGGAATTAAACCTTATTCTTGAATTAAAGGTTATTGCTGATGTAGGTCTTGTGGGCTTTCCAAATGTTGGTAAATCCACATTTCTGTCCAGAGTAACGAATGCAAGACCAAAGATTGCTAATTATCATTTTACAACACTTAGTCCGAATCTGGGTGTTGTTGACCTTGATGGAAGTAATGGATTTGTCATTGCAGATATTCCAGGTATTATTGAAGGTGCTTCAGAAGGCGTTGGTCTTGGTCACGAATTTTTGCGCCATATAGAACGTACACGTGTCATTATTCATATTGTTGATGCGGCCGGAGTTGAAGGGCGTGATCCAATTCAGGATATTCGTTTGATTCATAAAGAGTTAGAAGCTTATAACGAAGAGCTTGCACATCGACCACAGGTTATTGCAGCAAATAAAATTGATGCATTATATGAAGGTGAAAATGACGATGCCATTCAGCTTTTAAAAGAAGAATTCGAACCTGAAGGTATAAAAGTATTTCCTATATCCGCAGTGAGTGGTAAAGGTGTTAAAGAATTACTTTACTATGTGAATAATCTCTTAAAAGATTTAGGTGAGGAAAAAATTACATTTGAACGTGAATATTTTCCAGAATCTATTGAAGAAAATCTTCCATTTAGTGTCTTTAAAGACGACGAAGAAGATGATGTTTATCATGTAGAAGGCCCTCGAGTTGAAAGGATGCTTGGTTATACAAATCTAGAATCTGAAAAAGGTTTTGATTTCTTCCAGAAATTCATGAAAGATAATGGAATTTTGGATGAATTGGAAGCTTTGGGTATTCAGGATGGTGACACAGTTAAAGTATATTATCACGAATTTGAATATTATAAATAGCAGGAGGATAAAGTTTTGATTAAAACAAGTAAACAAAGAGCTTATTTAAAAAGCCTGGCTATGAATATTACACCTATTTTTCAGATTGGTAAATCCAGTCTTACACCAGAATTGACAGAAGCCATTGATGAAGCTTTGGCAGCTCGTGAATTAATTAAAATTTCTGTTCTTCAGAATTGTCTTGATGATCCTCGTGCTATTGCAGATTATCTCAGTGAGCGTACACATTCTGAAGTTGTTCAGGTTATCGGTAAAAAAATCGTTTTATATCGTGAAGGTAAAGATAAAAAGAAAAAAATCGTGCTTCCTGAATAATAAGGAGGATGACATGAAAAAGGTCGGTATTATGGGTGGGACATTCAATCCAATACATGTTGGACATCTTATGTTAGCAGAGAATGCCTACGCATTTTGTGGATTAGACGAAATATGGTTTATGCCTTCAGCTGATCCTCCGCATAAAACAAATCAAAATGTATTGGAATATCATCATCGCAGTCAAATGACAGAATTAGCTATTGAATTTGTCCCATATTTTAAATTATCTAATTTTGAAACTTTGCGTAAGGAATATAGTTATACTGCAGAAACTCTGCGATTATTACATGAAGAATATCCGGATACAGAATTTTATTTTATAATGGGTGCAGACTCACTTTTTCAAATCGAAACATGGTATGAACCTCATAATGTCATGGCAAGAGCAGTTTTAATTGTTGCTGTTCGTGAGCATTATTCTATGAATGAAATGAAGACACAGATCAATTATTTACACGATAAATATCATGCACATATAGAATTAATAAATATGCCTGGTATTGATCTATCTTCTCATTTTATTCGTGAACGTGTATCTAAAAGCGAAACCATTCGTTATTTTGTTCCAGAAAATGTTCGCCAATACATTTATGATCATCATCTATATAAAGGAGTATATAACACAAATGAAATATTCAATTGAAGACATTCAAGACAAACTCCGAAAAAAGTTTAAAGGGAACCGTTATATGCATACTTTAGGTGTGCAATATACTTCTGTTTGTCTTGCCATGAAATATGGCGAAGATTTGAAAAAAGCGGAACTTGCAGGTCTTCTACATGACTGTGCGAAACAACTTCCTGAAAAGAAGATGATTGAATTATGTGAAAATCATCATGAAATTATTTCAGATATGGAATATAGTCAGCCTTTTCTCCTTCATGGAAAAGCAGGAGCGTGTCTTGCACAAGATAAGTTTGATATTCATGATGAGGATATTTTAAATGCAATTCGCTTTCACACAACAGGAAGACCTGCCATGACATTACTTGAAAAAATTGTTTTTGTTGCTGATTATATTGAACCAGGGCGAAAAAAAGCTGCTCATTTAGATGAACTTCGTCGTTTGTCTTTTGAAAACATTGATAAAACTGTTTTACTGATTTTAGAACAAACTCTGGACTTTTTAAAATCAACAAATAAAATGATTGATCAAAATACAGTTCTTACACGCGATTATTATAAAGAATTATTAAGGAGCGAAGACCATGAATAACTCTAAAGAAATGACTCAATTGGCTATTAAAGCCATCGAAGATAAAAAAGGTAATGATATTAAAATTATTGATATTCATGAAGTTTCCGTAATTGCAGACTATTTTATTATTGCTAGCGGAAGCAATCCAAATCAGGTAAAAACATTGGCTGATAATGTTGAAGAAACCCTTGGACGTGCAGGCTATGATCTTCGACAAACTGAAGGCTATGGAACAGCTTCATGGATCTTAATGGACTATAATGATATTATCGTTCATATTTTCTCTGAAGAGGATCGTTCTTTCTATGATCTTGAAAGAATCTGGAGAGATGGAAAAGAAGTGGATGTATCCGAATTCCATTAATCATTCATAGAAATATACTTAAAATAAAAGGTCTTTTGCTAAACTATTTGCAAAAGACCTTTATGTTTTTATTTGAATTATAATTACATATTCATTCGAACAAGACCAATAACCTTGCCTAAAATCTCAATGTGATCACAATAAATTGGTTCCATTGTATCATTCTCTGGTTGAAGACGATAGCGACCATTCTCTTTATAGTAAGTTTTTACAGTGGCTGAATCGCCAATCAAAGCTACAACCATATCGCCATTCTTTGCATTCGAACGTTGTTCAACAATAACCGTATCTCCATTGAAAATTCCCTTATTAATCATACTGTCTCCGCGAACTTTAAGCATAAATAAAACCGCATTCGGAAGAAATTCAACAGGCATAGGGAAGTAATCTTCAATATTCTCATGTGCCAGAATCGGTAAACCTGCTGTAACAGTTCCAATGATCGGAACATTCACCATCTCTCTGCGCGAAAGAGCATATTCGTCATCCAAAATCTCAATTGCTCTTGGCTTTGTTGGATCTCTTCGAATATAACCATTCTCCTCAAGTGTCGATAAATGGGCATGTACTGATGATGTTGATTTCAAATGAACTGCTGTACATATTTCACGTACTGATGGTGGGTAACCTCTTTTTAAAATTTCGTTTTTTATATATTCAAGAATCTGACGTTGTTTATCAGAAATTTTACCAGCCATGCTAGTCAACTCCCTTCTTTCAAACTTATAATAGCATATTTGCACGAACATTGCAAACAAAAACACAAACAAATGTTTTGGTTTTTTGTTAAAACATGTTGACAAAGAAACAAACGTTCGTTATAATTCAATTACAAGAACAAACATTTGTTCTTGTGTCGAATGATAAATGTATTTTATTTTTACTTTCTATATCCATTTTTATACATTTCTCAAAAGAGAAGATATAGAAAGTAAAAAAATATATGGATTTCGGAGGGGAATTAGATGAAAAAATTATTTGTTCTTGCTGTTATTTTAGGTGTTCTTGGTATGGTTTTTATATTCCCGTGGAATATAGCAGAAGTGAATGCAACAGAATCTCATCAGATCAATGAACGTAAGTGTTTTACAAGTTATGTTGTAGAAAAAGATGATACATTATGGGGAATTGCAGAAACCTATATGAGTCCGGAATATGGTTCTGTCTATGAATATATTTACGAAGTCATGGAAAGTAATCATTTAAATAGCACCGACATAAGATACGGTCAGATGCTAATCCTTCCTTATTATGCCGATGCTCCTTTGGATTCAATGTAATTATTATGAATGATGCTGTTTTTCTCTTAAAGTGACAGCTTTAGCTGCCATTCTACGACGATTATCTTCGAGCGACGCATAATGCTTTTTTGTTGTATTTACGTCCTTGTGTCCAAGAACATCTGCAACGAGATAAATATCTCCAGTTTCATTATACAAATTCGTACCATAAGTGCTTCGCAGTTTATGTGGTGTAATATTTTTCATTGTCGTGACTGTTTTTGCATATTTTTTCACAAGATTTTCAACAGAACGAACAGACATACGTTTTCTTTGCATGGACAAGAAAAGTGCATTTGTATGTCCGGATACAGCATCAATTTTTTTCCTTTCGTCTAAATAGGGTAGTAAGGCCTCTAAGACCTCTTCACTGAAATAAACAATGACTTCATTACCACCTTTTCTTATAATTCGTATTCCGTTGTTTTTTAAATCAACATCTTCAATATTTAATCCAACACATTCGGATACACGGATACCGGTTCCGAGAAACAATGTTAACAAAGCAAGATCACGAACCTTTGTTTTTTCGTGATATGCTAACTGTTTTGGGGTCATTTGTTCACCGGATTCAACGTTATCCAATAATTTTACAACTTCATCAATATCGAGACGAATAATGGATTTATCATGCAGTTTTGGAGCAGAGACAAGAGATGCTGGATTTGTAGATATGATTTCTTTTTTAAAATAATAATTATAAAAGGTTTTTAAAGATGCAAGTTTTCGGGCAATGCCACGTTCAGTGTTCGTAAAAGTTTTTCCATCTTTTTCATATAATTTCAAATATTCCAGATATTCTTCAATGTCGACAGCCTTAATTTCATCCAAAATATCTAAGGGAATAGCGCGCATTTTCAGCTTGCTGATTTCAGGATTATATTCCTGAAGGAATTCAAAAAATATGCGCAAATCATATCCATAACCCAGACGGGTACGCGATGAAGTTCTTGGTTCAATACCTCGAAAAAAGGAGAGTGTGAATGCAGGAAGTTCTGTCATCAATGCCCGTAGTTTTCTTTGATTATCTATATTATTTTGTTCTTGATACGAATATTCTTTCAAAACAATTACCTTCTATCTATCTTATTTTTCAACAGAATCCAAATCAATTTTAGGCCATGAAGGAATATTGCCATTAACAATAGCTGTGAACATTTTGTCAATTACACCTGGATGTTCTGTATTTAACTGTTTAAGCAGAGTTTTCATGTATTCACGTTTGGTAACCCCATCAGCCGGACACGGATTTTTACTAATTGGAAGATTATATTTATTTTTAAAACCAATCACATCTGCCTCATAAACATATAAAAGCGGTCGTATTACTGTAAGATCCATACGGTCTAAATATGTTACTGGGGAATAACAGTAAAAACGTCCTTCGAACATTAAGGACATCATCATTGTTTCAACAAGATCATCTCTATGATGTCCATAAGCAACTTTGTTGCAGCCATGAGCTTTCGCAACTTCATTTAATGATCCTTTTCTCATTTTAGCACATAAAGAACATGGATTTTTTTCTTTGCGTTCATTAAAAATGATTTCGCCTATATCCGTTTTAACAACAGTATATGGAACATCCAATGAGGCACATAATTGAGCAATTTCCGATGTATCAAAACCATCAAAGCCTAAATCAACAGTAATGGCCTCAATTTCGAAAGGATTTGGATAGAACCGTTTAAGACCATGCAATGCATATAATAATGTTAAACTGTCTTTGCCTCCTGAAATTCCAATTGCAATTTTGTCACCAGGTTGGATCATTTGGTACGTGTCGACAGCTTTACGAGTAAAACTTAAGAGTTGTTGTAATTTCATGTTTATAAAACCTTTCTTAAATATAGAATATAAATCAAATAAATAAAATGATGTCGTTCAAAAGATATAAGCATAAAGCCTTTTAAACGGATATAGAATAACATATTATAATGTTTTTTGCAACAACTTTTCGGAAAAGCTGTGTTTAGCGAATAGTTGTTAATCGATAAGAAAAGCTGCTCTCTTTAAGAACAGCCTCTTTTATTAACCTAAAACACAATCAAAACATATTCATTTAACATGATTTCGAAGTTTAATAATTAATTCTTCAAAATATGCTGGTAAAGGTGTTTCAAATTCCATATATTTCCCAGTTCCCGGGTGAATAAAACCAAAAACTTTTGCATGTAAAACCTGACCACAGGTTTTATAAGGTTGTTTTTGAGATCCATAAATTTCATCACCAAGCAATGGATGACCGATGGATGACATATGCACACGAATTTGATGTGTACGTCCGGTTTCAAGCTGACATTCTACATAGGTATATTTTCCAAAACGTTCAAGAACTCGATAATGTGTGACTGCAGATTTCCCGTTTTTATAATTAATTGCCATCTTTTTACGGTCAACTGGATGACGTCCAATAGGGGCATCAATTGTTCCAGAATCATCTTTTAAGTTATTATATACAATAGCATGATATTTTCGAGTAATGCTATGAACTTTTAATTGTTCAGCAATGTGATTATGGGATTTATCATTTTTACATATGATAAGGACACCTGTTGTATCTTTATCGATACGATGAACGATTCCTGGACGCATTACTCCATTAATTGAAGATAAAGAATCCTTACAATGATAAAGCAAAGCATTTACTAACGTGCCATTCAGGTGACCAGCACTAGGATGTACCACCATATCTTTCGGTTTATTTACAAGTAAAACATCTTCGTCTTCATAGATAATATCCAAAGGTATATTTTGAGCCTCGATATCTAGAATTACAGGCTCTGGAAGGTTTATTTCTATACATTCTCCATATCGCACTTTATAATTTGCCTTCACTGGCTTTGAATTAGCTGTAACCATTCCGTCTTTAATTAATTTTTGGATATAAGACCGTGAAACATTTTCCATATGTTCACTAATATATCGATCAATTCGAATATTATCAAACTTATCTTCTACAATCCAGTTATTCATGTTTCTCTCCTTTTTTAAAATTTAAAAAGTCGAAATCTGAATCTTCTTTATAGACAATGAGCGAAACTAAAATTAATAATCCAGCAGCTACACAAACATAAATATCTGCGACATTAAATATTGGAAAATTAATTAATTCAAAATATATAAAATCTACGACGTAGTGTCGAAAAATTCGATCAATAAAGTTTCCAATGGCTCCAGAAATCAAAAGGACAGATACAATACGAAGCCAGATATATTTACGAGAATCTGGTATTTTAAAATAAATAAACAAAACAACTGCCAAAATGACGATTGTAGTCACTATTAAAACTGGAATTTGTCCCTGCATAATTCCCCATACAGCACCTCTGTTCTCATGATAAGTGAATGATAAAACACCTCGAATCAAAGATACACTTGAAATTGGTTTAATATGAGTTAATACCATTAATTTTGTCCATTGATCAAATAAAACAAGAACAATGGTGCTAATTAATGCTTTAATATATTTCATAAACAAGCTCCTATTCCTTCCAATATTTCCTGATCCGTTAATTCCTTATAAATAATTGCATTTCCAGGCGATTTCAAAAGAATAAATTTGACTTTACCGCCGTCCATTTTTTTATCAGATTTCGTTGCTTCAAGAATATCATTAATCTGAATATCAACAATTTTTAAAGGTAAATCAAAACATTGAAATGTTTGTTTTATATCTTCAAAATCCTGTTCAGAAATCCAGCCTTTATTATACGATATTGCTGCTGAAATAATACTTCCTAAACCAACACATTCACCATGGAGCCAACGAAAATCCATGAGTTTTTCAATGGCATGACCAACTGTATGTCCATAATTTAATAAAGCACGTTCACCTTGTTCCTTTGGATCACGTTCAACAACTTCACCTTTAATTAAACAACTTTTATAAATCATTGTTTCCAATGTTGTATATTCTTTAGATAAAATTTGTGAAGCATGCTCTTTAATCCATTCATAATATGTTTTATCTTTGATTAGACCATGTTTAATGACTTCCGCCATGCCGGCACACATTTCACGATGATTCAAAGAATTTAAGGTGTTTAAATTCATATAAACAAACATGGGTTGATGAAATGCTCCAACCATATTTTTATATTGTAAAAAATCAACGCCTGTCTTTCCACCTATACTGCTATCTACTTGAGATAACAATGTTGTTGGCAGCTGTATAAATGAAATACCTCTTAGATAAGTAGCTGCAGCGTAACCTGTCATATCACCTGTTACACCGCCACCTAAAGCAATCAAGAAATCCTTGCGATCAAATTTTTCCTTGATAAGTTTTTCATATATTTTTTCTATCACAGATAAATTTTTATTCGTTTCTCCTGCTTCAAAAACAAAAGAACTAACTTTTGAGGTTACAGTACTACAGATTTCTGCAACTTCATTCAAATATAAAGGTGCAACATTGCTATCTGTAATAATACATACTTTACGGCCTGATAAGCCGATTTCAATTAATTTATTTTGTAAGTGTCCAAAAGAATTATCTAAAATAATATCATAAATTTTTTTACTATTATGACGTATTTCAATTTTTTTCAATGAATATCGCATCCTTTACATGAGCTTTAATGAATTATAGTACATATCCCATAGTTGGGCAATTTTTATTATATAAGAATAAAATATACAGTATAAAAAGAGTCTGTCAGATAACATCAATCTGTACAGACTCCGTTAAATACAAAACATTACTTATCAAAAATACTTGCAATATCTTTGATCATTGTATCATCATCAATAGATACAGTTTCATCAAAATCTTCTTCGATTGGTTTTGATTGAATTTCTGTCACTTTTGCTGCAGCTTCCTGATATAATGGTTCTGCAACAGGTGCTTCACCAACAACAAGGGATTCAACCTGCGCCAATTTAATATTAAATGCTTCGCTATTCAATAATTCAACCTGTGCTGTAGCTAACGCTTTATACTGTGTTTTATAGGACTCGTATTTTTGGATAAGTTCTAATGTTGTAGAATGTATATTTTCCAATTCGGATTTAGCATCTGCTAAAATGGCTTCTGCTTTTACACGTGCTTCCTGTTCAATGACTGCTGCATTTGTTTTTGCAGATGCAATGGTTTCTTCGGATGTTGTTTCTGCCAAAACCAATGCTTTTTGTAAGGATTTTTCAATACCTTTATAGCGATTTAAACTTTCATTCAGTAATGACATTTTATTTTTAAGTTCCATGTTTTCTCTATACAATGTTTCATAATCTGAATAGAGGTTTGTCAAAAACGTATCTACATCCGCTTTAGAATATCCCATACCTGATTTAAATGTTTTTGCCTGTACATCAATTGGTGTTAACATAGCAATTCCTCCTATACATACTTATGTATCTCTACGATACATTTGTTTTTCTTTGATCTATTTTTACCATCTAAAAAAATAAATTTCCCTTTATGACGAACCGAAATTCGATCTCCATCCTTTATATTCGCTCCGTTTGTGGTGGTTAAACGACTATTAATATAAACTTGTCCGGATTCTATTAAAACACAGGATTGAGATCTTGAAAGTCGATAGGCCAGGCTTAATACAGCATCCAGACGAATTGAATTCACTGTTCCTTTGATAACTTCAAATTCAGGCGAAATCAACGTCTCTGGAAGATCAACTTCAGATACCGTCACATATGTATGACGAACCTGTTGTAGTTCACTTAAGATCAACGCTTTTATACGTTTATGACATAATACATAGGCAGTGTTTTCCTTAATCAGCAAATCACCAATACATGAACGTTCAAACCCAAGACCAAGAATACTTCCAAGATAATCCCTATGTGTTAATTGCTCTGAGAATTTTTTATGCACAGGCCGAATCTCAAGCCAACTTATCGGATAATCAAAAGGATTATCATTTGATGAAAGGTTTGAAGAAAAAACAGCAATTTTACGTTCTGCGAACTCATAACCACCATAAAACACAGGTTGTATTGAACCCTTAAAATTTGATAAAATCAGACTTTGCTGATTCAGATCTAAAAAGTCTGTAAAGCAAGGTATATTATGATAATAACAACGTTCAGACAAATCTTCAATGTGTTTTATAAACATCTGCTCTGTTTTTGTCATATCCTACTACCTCAAAACAAGACATAAATTTGCAACATAACTGGCAATCAAATATAAAATAATCGGTGAAATATCAATACCATGTATCTGAAAAACAGAATATCTAAGCATTTTACGTATTGGATTTAAAATAGGATCCATCACATTTGCCATTGTGATTTGAAATTTAGATAAAAATTTTAACCAACCTACAACTGTGTAAATCAGAACAGCATACTGAACGACGATACAAAACCAATACACAAAACTAATTATATATACATTCAAGGAATTCACCCCTAAAAGTAATCATTAAATGATGGCATACGAATGCCTGAAGAAATCACTTCCTGAATATCCCCAGAGATTTCAATACTTTCCGGAGTTACGATAAAAATATAATTCGAGATTCTTTCAATCTTACCAGCCATAGCATAACAAGAACCACAAATAAAATCGATGATTCGCTGTGCCACTTCAAGATCGATACCTTCTAAATTCACAACAGCGGCACGTCCTGTTAATAAAACATCACTAATCGATCTGGAATCTTCAAAAACCTGTGGACGTAATACACATACCTCACCTCTTGAAGATACAGATTTTAATGGTACAATTTTACTTTTAGATTCTGTATAACGTTCAGAAGTCGTCTTGGATGGTTTAATAACAGTTTCTTTTTTTAATGGTTTTTTTACAAGAGACTTTGTTTCCTTTTTAGGTTCTGCAGTTTCTTTTTTGAAAATCTTTTTCTTAACCACAGGTGCAGGAATATCATCTAATTCGTCATCATCGTCATAAGCATCATCATCGTCATAATCATCGTAGTCATCATAGTCATCATAATCATCTTTTAAACGGAACATATCAATAAATTTTTCTAAACCTTTACCCATGAATAGTCTCCTAACTCAATATATTCTACTTCGTATAAATTCTTTCACCAAAAATGCCAGTACCCACACGTACCATCGTTGCACCCTCTTCAATGGCAATCTCATAATCACCTGTCATCCCCATTGAAAGAACACTCATAGTAACATTATCAATGTTTTTACAATTAATGTCAACCGCTAATTGTTTCAAATTTCTAAAATAAGGTCTGTTTTCCTCTGGATTATCTGTAAATGGAGCAACTGTCATAAGCCCTTTAATATGAACATTTTGAAGTGTTGAAACTTTTTTTATAAGATCAATCACTTCTTCTGTGTTTAAACCGAATTTCGAAGTTTCATCTGCAATATTGACTTCGATCAGGATATCTACATCAACATTTTTCTTCATTGCCTCTTGATTAATCTGTTCTGCAAGACGGAGTGAATCCACAGAATGAATAAGTTTAACCTTATCAACAATATATTTAACCTTATTTCGCTGTAAATGACCTATCATATGCCAATTTAAAGGTTCTGATATGGTTTCAATTTTATCTGTTAATTCCTGGACCTTGTTTTCGCCATAGTCAATAATTCCTGTTTCCATCACTTCATAAATGGCAGATACAGGTTTTGTCTTGCTTACTGCAATTAAAGTGACATCTTCGCGTTTTCTTCCTGAACGATCACAAGCTGCCTGAATACGTTCTTCAACTTGTTTAATATTATCTTTAATCATTTATATTCATCTCCTAATATACAATTTGATTTTCCGTAGTATTTTTACTATTTAGAACGATATTATCGTAAAGTGCCACACTATAAGGAAGATTCTCCTGCACAATACAGTAATCATTATTTTTATGTAAAATATTTACAATTTCGAATTGAGTATAACCTTTGTTAACGTTATAAACGCCATCTAATTTACCGGTCGCACCGATTTGAAACCGATCATCTTTAGAACCTGAATTTAATTTGCCTATATAATCTCCAAGTTCAAAATCATCCATACTTACATAGAAATAAGAATCGTCCTGATAATAAATTCCATTTGTACGAAAATCTGCCACAAGTTCACCCTCTTCATTGACACGCTCACAATAAAAACCATATTCATATGAACGGTTATCTTCAATTAAATATTGAATAGGTATTTTATAAAAATCTTTCTGCAGCAACGAAGATGTTGGTATTTTTAAACCGGATGCTTTTTTAAAAATGATTTCAATATCAATATATCTTTCGGAAATGTATCGAACCATATAATCATTTAATGTCAAAACACCATATGAACCATCGGATCCTTGAAAAATATAAAATTCAGCCGTTGTTTCTATATTATCTTTCGCAAATATAATGTCAACAAGTGAAACATTTGTAAGTTCATTCACTTGAGTATCGGACAATGGTATAACAATTTGCCATTTATGATCATGTACAAGTTTATAAACGGGTTGATCTTTTTCAATATATGTATATGGATCTACCTGTTTTTTCTCATGCGAACTATCATATAACACATTTTTATTTACATCTGAAACAGAGAGGTTTTCATATCCATCATAACTATAGGAAACAATTCCACTTGAAGGGGAAAGTACAATTTTTCCTTTGGATTGGCTTATTTCATAGTTTTTAATTGCATTATCACTGATCATCTCAGTTGATAAACTTTGTAATGAATAATTTAAAGAATAAATCTGATTATATTGACTTTCATTAAAATTCTTTGAAAAAACAGTCACTTGGTCTCTCATATCACTATAATCTAATTGTGAATTGATAACAGATGTATCTTTCGTTTTATCCTCTATTGGCGGTTCAGAATTTAATAAATAAATCTTGCCTGAATCGGAAACTTTATCGCCTTCACCAACGTAGAAATTAATATAGCCATTATCCGAAGCCGATATAATTTCTTCATCACGTATACAAATTCCTGTAAAAGAAGCACTATTTACAATCTGCCCCTGCTCTACACGACATACGGAAATGGTTTCTTTCATTAAATTAGTAACGATTGTAATTGTCAAATATATAAATATAATACCAAAAACAACAAAACCAATATTGATCTGAAACTTTGATTCTTTTGTATGTTTTGTCATACATTCATCTCCTTATTCGTTGTCCATATCATTTTCTAAAAGTTTTAATGCCGAACCATTGGAATAAAAACAATTTTTACCTTGAAAACTTCCATATTGTTTCATATATTCCATAAATTCATCTTGAAGTTTCCACCAACTTGTATTCCAATTTGAAAAAACGGAATCTTTTTCAGGAATTCGACTAAATAAACGTTCCACGGCAATATGGGCATCCAGATTTTCAATGAATAATCTTAATCGCTCAAAGTATTCTTCTTTTGAACAAATCTGTAGTTCACCTCGCAAATATTGATCAGCCATATATGTGTCTTTTGCAATATATAAAGAATGTATTTTTACCAAATCATTCTTCATGATCGAAACAATGCGACTTGTTTCAATCACATCGATATACATATCATACGGTAAATTTAGAATAACATGTGTACATAAAAAAAATCCATACGACTTTATTCGCATACATGCATCTAAATATTCAGACAAACCATGACCTCTGTTAATCTTTTCTAAAGTATGATAATTTGCGCTTTGAAGTCCTAGTTCAATAGTAATGCCAACTTTGTATTGGTATGAAATCGCATGAAGTACATCTAAATAATCATCTCGAATACAATCTGGTCTCGTAGAAATTGCAATTTCTATAATTCCATCCATTTGTGCAGCTTCTTCAACATATAATGCAAATTTTTCTATCGGCATAAATGTATTCGTGTAATTCTGAAAATAAGCAATGAATTTTTCTGCCTTATATTTTTTCTGGACGAATTGACGTGTCCTATTCAACTGTTCTGTAACAGATATATCTGAAGATAATGACTCAAATCCAGTGCCAACTTCTGAACAAAAAGTACATCCCTTACCTCCTAAACGATTGGGACATGTAATGGCCAAATTCACTGGTAATTTATATACTTTAGCATTATAATGTTTTTTTAAATAATCCGAATATTTATAATAGATATTTTCATTAACCATAATTATTTATTATATTACTTTTTATAGAATATTTAAAGACAAATTTAAAATAATTATAAAATAAAGCCATAAATAGATATGAATTTGTAGATGTATATTAAAAAAAAACATGGATATACTATACCATATAGGAGGTGGAATACATTGAAATATAATTGGCTTGACATTATTTCGTTAACATTAGTTATCGTAGGTGCACTCAATTGGGGACTTATTGGTTTATTTAATTTTGACCTTGTTGCTGCTCTTTTTGGCAAAATGTCTATGCTTTCAAGAATTGTTTATAGTCTCGTAGGAATTGCAGGTTTATATGCGCTTTCTTTTTATATGAAATTCAGTGACAAATAAAAAAAGGCTCGAACTGTGGTTCGAGTCTTCTTTTATTTTTATAAAGAGATAATAATGTTTTCTTTAAATTGATCAGGTAAGTGTTCAGCATCCACAGATATGCTAATTGTGAAATTAACATTAAATCTGGAAGAAATGTCACTTAATTTGGAAAGAACAAATCCGATATATTCTTCTGTTACACAGGAAACAGTAATAAAGCTGTCTAAATACATAGATTCTAAATCATGATCCTGAGAAATAACACCAGAAATAAATCCTAAAAATGCATCATATGTATCTACTGGGAATTCGCTTAAATTGATTAATCGAATCTTGTTGCTAAGTTCATACATATGTTTATTATTTTTATCCAAGTAAACAACATTACCGCTTGCTGTTTTAACCTCTTCGTTTGCTTTCTGGATTAAATATTTAGTTTTTCCTTTCCCTTTTAAACCTGCAATGATCTGTATCATTTTGATCTCCTCCTCTATATGTCCATCGTCTTATTTTAGGAATAATAAGCTTATATACATTATAGTATAAGCTGACTGAAAATTCAATCTCTATTTAGTAATTTTGTTCAATAGAGTATTCATTTCCGAATACAATATGTCATAATCATTGGCACCTAGAACTAATGAAATATAGCCTTGGTTTTGTTCATCAATGTCATATAAAATCAAACAACAACCAGCCTGATCAGTTGTTCCTGTTTTCCCACCAAGAACTCGAATATTTTCCGGATAATCGTAATCATCGGTAAAATATTGATTCGTCGTTTTATATGTTGCTTCAACAGGATCGCCGTCAATATTTGTATATTCGATTTCGCAGGAATTCTGACGTATTACTTCTTTGAATGGTTCATATTTTAAACATTCATTAAAAATCAAATAAAGATCATAGGCACTTGTATAGTGATCATTATCATGAAGACCACTTGGATTCATAAAATGTGTATCGACACATCCTAATCGTCGAGCTTCGCTATTCATCATATCCGAGAAACCTTCTATGCTTCCGCCCAGATAGACGGCAAGAGCGTTCGCAGCGTCGTTACCGCTATAGATCATAAGTCCTTTAAATAACTGATCAACAGTCAATTGATCTCCTACGTCAAAACCGCATAATTTAGCACCATATTCATATACTTCCATCTCTTCAGAAAAAACAACAACATCCGAAAAATTGGCTTTTTGAAGAGTAATAAGTGCTGTCATGATTTTTGTGATGCTCGCTGGGTAAACTCGATCATAAACATTTTTACCATAGATATCTTGCATCGAATCGACTCCAGCCAGAAGCACTGAGTCCGAAGAAATGGCTTCATCACCGGACGCAGCAGTATTCGACGGTTCGTCGTCATCCATTAATTCATCTGCATTTTCTATGATTTCGGATTCTTTGACAGTAGTTTCTTCGACAACAGTCTCCTCGACATTAATTGCAGCTTTTGGAAATACTACAAGATCTTCTGCAAAAAAATCATGATGATCTTCTTGATTCATTTTAATAATTAATCGTTTGTTTTCAAGTGCCGTATCCGTATAAGACTTAATCATTGGTGTTGTTTTTGAACATCCTAAACATAATCCCATTATAAAAATGTTCAAAAGCAATATCTTTATTATTTTCATAATTATATTCCTCTTTATTGTCATTTATAGAGCTCACGCCAATCCAAATCACCACGATCTAAGGCTTTAATCAGTAATTCTGCAGTCGCAAGATTCGTTGCAAGTGGAATATTATGATTATCACATAAAAGAACTAATTTATGAATATCTGTAACTCCGATTGACTGTGATGGATCACGTAAAAAAACAACTAAATCAATATCATTATTTTCAATCTGTGCTCCAATCTGTTGTTCCCCACCTAAATCCCCGGCTAAGTATTTATGTACAGACAAATTTGTTACTTCTTCGATGAGTCTTCCTGTCGTACCAGTTGCATACAGATCATGTTTAGCCAGAATACCTCGATAAGCAATACAGAAATTCTGCATAAGTTTTTTCTTACTTTCATTTGCGACAAAACCAATATTCATAACATTATCTCCTGCCTTTCTGTAGATCGATGTTTATAACAAGTCCAATTCCAACCATATTGGATAGTAATGAACTTAAACCATAACTGATAAATGGCAATGGCAATCCTGTATTTGGAAGTAAATTCGTAGCAACACCTATATTAACAAACGAATGAAATGCAATCATGGCTGCAACACCTGTTGCAATTAAACGTCCACTGAAATGTGAAGCATTACGTGCAACTTTTAAGCATTCAAATACAATAGCAGCTAAAAGCAAAATTGTGATACAACTTCCGATAAACCCTAATTCTTCACCAATTACCGAAAAAATAAAGTCCGTCTGCTGTTCCGAAATAAAATTGCCGCCTTTGACCGAAGTAAAAGTGTTATTATTATATCCTTTACCGGTAATCATTCCTGAACCAATAGCCATAACCGAATTATATTGCTGATTAGCCGTCGTTTGTTGATATTCTGTCGGATTTAAGAATGCTAAAATACGATTCAACTGATAACCGCGTAATAAAATCTGAAACGGCTGTTGGATATACCAAACAAGAAAAGCAAGTGTTGGCACACCAAACATAAATACTCTGCCAATAAATTGGTAACTCAGACCACCACAAAAAATCATAACTACGAAAATAAATAAAAACACTAATGTTGTCGACATATTAGGTTCTCTAAAAACAAGATATACCGGAATCATATAAACGATACCAATAAAAATCAATATTTTCAAGCGACTGATCTGTTCTCGATACTCCATGATTAAATGCGTAAGTACCAAAATCATCATAATTTTTGCAAATTCACTTGGCTGAATCGTTCCAAAAGAACCTAATGAAAACCAACGTTTTGCACCATTTACTTCGACACCAAATATGAGTACAGCCACGAGCATGACTACAGCTGTAATATAAATTGCCCATTGAAATTTTAGAATAAACTGATAGTCAATAAATGATACGATAATCATAGCAATAAAGCCTACGATCATTCCAAGCAACTGCTTTCTTGCATATCCATTTGCAGCACTTTCAATAACTATAAGTCCAAAAGATGTAGAAAGTATAATTAGCAGAATTAAACGCCAATTATATTTTTTTAAATTGTAATTTAAAAATCGAAAACGATCTTCATATAAATTCATTAATAAATCACCTTATTTATTTCTCTAAAAGGTATTGTTGCTATTAAATACATTTTAGAGTTTAATTCGTTTTTTGACGATTCAGGCATAAAATCCAATGAAATCTCATGAGATTCAACATCCATATATTTAGAAAGTGTCTGCCCAATATCTCCTTTTATCGCATTGACTAAATCACTTGAACAATCTGCACGATCTGAAAGCAAAATATTTTGGATACGCTTTTTTGCAATAGAAGCAGATTTTTTCTTTTTAGATAATCGTGAGAAAAAAAACATATTCTCACCTACCCTCTCACAAGGAAATATACTATTTTTTGAAACAAGTTCTTCTGATAATAATCAGATAAAAAAGGAACATGTTTCCCTAATAATCTAAGACAGATATTTCGATACGCCTGTCCTGCCATTGTATGTTTACCAACAAGTGGTTCCCCCTGATTTGTAGAAACAACAACATTTTCATCATCAGGAACTGCACCAATCAAATTAACAGATAAAATATCCATAATATCATCTAAAGACATCATTTCTCCATGACGAATCATATCGAAACGCATACGATTAACAATAAGATCCATTTTTCGAATCTGACTGCCTGAAAGTAAACCAATGATTCGATCTGCATCACGTATTGCAGCAACTTCCGGTGTTGTAACAATCAATGCACGATCTGCACCTGCAACCGCATTTTGAAATCCCTGCTCAATACCTGCTGGGCAATCAAGAATTACATAATCAAAATCTTCTCTTAATTGTTCAACAAGTTTCTTCATTTGTTCAGGTGAAACACTGGATTTATCTCTTGTTTGTGCCGAAGGCAACAGATAGAGTTCAGGATAGTGTTTGTCACGAATTAGTGCCTGCTTTAAGCGGCATGTTCCTTCAATCACATCAACAAGGTTATAAATAATCCGATTCTCGAGTCCCAAGACAACATCAAGATTTCTCAAACCAATATCTGTATCTACCAAGACAACACGTTTATCCATTTGAGCCAGGCCCATTCCAATGTTTGCAGTCGTTGTCGTTTTACCAACGCCACCTTTACCTGAAGTAATGACAATAACTTCGCTCATACGATTCCCTCCAATGATATCCTTTATATATTTATCATTGGTAATTAAAACATTTAATCCGAAACAGCTGTTCCTTCAACAACAGCAGCCTGTCTGACACCATCTGTTGCATCGTTTTCATGGAATACATAAGATAACATGTTTTTTGTAACACTACCTGAATTACCGGAACCATATCCAAAAGGTAAAACAACAGTAATCGTTATTTCCGGATCATCATAAGGTGCAAAGGCAACAAACAAACCATGGTCCGGTCGAAGTTCATTTTCCTGTGCAGTACCAGATTTACCGGCAACATCGACATCCAGATCCGAATACATACGTAAAAATGAAGAATTGCCAATAACTTTGAACATACCTTCATGTATGGCATCCCATGTTGAGTTTTTAAAATGAATCTGATCAATAATCTTTGGTGTATAATCTTCTATCGTTGTTCCTGTTGCATCTGTCATCTTATCAAGAATTGAAAGATTATACAGCGTACCTTTACTTGCAACTGCTGTTACATATCTTGAAATCTGAGACGGTGTATAACTATTTCTGGCCTGTCCAATTGCAGAAAGAACAGGGTCCATGTCAGACATCATAGGATCCGATTCATCAAGTTCGATACCTGATGGACGATCCAGGCCAAATATAGACATGTATTTACGTAATCGTTGAATACCATATTCCGAGTTATAATCGCCATTTGAATTAAAGCTCAACTGATAGCCAACTTCATAAAAGAAATAGTTGCAGGATTCTTTCAAAGCATCAACAACATTGATAGAACCATGACTAAATTGCGTTGACCAGCAACTCGCCGATGGTTGAACCTTATCAAATACGATCATATCAATGATTTCTGTCGATGGCGAAATAACACCTTCCTCTAATCCTGCAGCAGCCGTGATCATCTTAAATGTGGATCCAGGTGCTGTTTTTTGCAACATTGCACGATTATATAACGGTAAGGATTGATTTTCTAAGAGAGAAGCAAAATAACTACTATTACCAATGAGATTTGCATCATAACTTGGATATGAAACAAGCGCAAGAACTTCTCCCGTTTTTGGATTTGTAGCAACCAAGGAACCGGAACAAGGATCTAATGCCAACATATCCGGGGTGATTTCAAGATTACGAATCTTACTTATTACAAAATCGTAAGCACTTTTTGCCCCTGTTTTCAGTTCGTTGTATACTTCATCTTTTTCAAAAAAATCCTGTTCATATAAAAGTTGACAAATTTGCGTACCATTAATTACACCTTGTTCAAGCATGGATGTATATACTATTTTTGAAAATTCATTATTGTCTTCTAATTCAAGCATAATGAAATTCATAACAGCATCGTAAATTGCTGCCTTATCAAGAAACAAGTCACTAATATCCATGGCTTCTACAGATATGGCATTTTTTCCTATGGCATAATGTAAGTATTCATACAAGCTTGTCCATCCCGTTGTCCACAATTGTTCTGTTTCATCATCTGAAGATAATTTAGATGTATCTAATATGCCATTATTAATGAGTATATTCTCTACAAGTTCGATATATTCTCTTTCAATCTCTGTACATTGATTATAAGATTGTTTATTTGAACCATTTAATAAATTACGAATCGTATTAATCCCTGTACTTTCTTTGGCTTCATAAAGTTTATAAATCTTTCTTTCAAGATCTGTCGCATCATCATCTGCCAAACGATAAAGATCTATAATTCCGTTTTTTATCAAGGCTGAATAAACATCATTTATAGGAATTTTATCAGCACCTTCTGTCATTATTTTCTGAATTAAAATTCCGGCAATTTCTTCTTCAAGAAGATTATAGGCCTGAACCTGGTAATCATAATCAATGGTTAGATAAATATTATTTCCTGTTTTTGATTCGGTACGTTCAGCAACTTCCAGAACATTTCCCAAACTATCAACATAAACCGTCTGACTTCCTTTTTCACCATGCAAATAATCATCCAATGAGGCTTCAAGACCTGTTTTGCCGACAATATCTCCGGATGAATACGTATCATCTCCGGATTTTTTTCGTTCTTCTAATTCTGCCTCAGAAATTTCGCCACAATATCCGGTAATATTTGAAAAATATTTACTCTCTTCATATTCACGAACATAATCCTGTTCAATGGATACACCTGGTAATTCAGAAGTATTTTCTTTAATCTTGGCTACAAGGGTATCGCTGACATCTGAAACAACGGTTACAGAAATATATTGAGAGTAACGTTTCATAAAAATTTCATAACGAATCGCCGCAATTTTTAATGCTTCTTCCAATGTATATGAATCATCGATACCAAACATAGACGTATCTTCATCGCCATGACACATATAATCAAACAATGTGTCGACATCTACATTCTTTTGTTCCTCAGATAATTCATCAATATTATCCTTACCATAGACATTACGAATAAATCGAAGCAATGTGTTGCCTCCGGAACTATATACTAAGCTGCCGTCTTTATTGAGTTCAATCGGCATATTATATATGGCTTCATAACCCGAATTCTCGATTAATCGAAGTAAATGTGAAACCATTGCATTTTTCTCTGCATTTGTTTTAAGTAACGAACTATCTTCAATTGTTATTGAATTCGCAAGACGATTAAATGCAATCGTTTTACCATTGCGATCATAAATGGTACCTCTGGAAGCAGGAAGCTCGGTCTCTTTTTGAATTCGATAGGTAAATGTATCATAATAATTTTGACCCTGAACAACTTGAAGAACAAATACCCTATGCACAAGCAATCCGAAAAGAAAAACAAAAAAGGCACTGATTACAAAGACTCTGGATTTCGATAATTCTGAGATGTGTTTTAATATCTTTTTAATCAATATAATTTTCACTTCCTTTTTCTATTTTTCTATTGATAAAAGTAATAAGTCGATAAATAAATACTGCTAAAATAAGTGTATAAATTGTTTCCGGTAAAATAATATGTCCAAGATAAAAAAGGAAATTCGTTCTGCCTCTTGGGAAAAAACTAAACAGGAATATGATAATGCCATAAAGTAAATCCGCAAGACCAATCATGACGATCGGTAATGTCATATCTTCTTCATAAAAAATCTGTTGTACATAACCAGCCACATAACCCATGATTGCTAATAATAAAGCATAGACTCCGAAATACATGGCATAAAGTGCATCCATTAATATTCCAAAAACAAATCCGATAAGACATCCTTCTTTTTTTCCTCGGATCATGCCTATTGAAACTGTACATATAACAAATAAATTAGGTACAATACCTCCCAAAGCCAATTCTGTAAAAATTCCTGTCTGTAAAAAATAACCAACAATAACCATGGCTATATAAAAAAGAATTCGTCGCATTTCTATTCCTCCGAATCCGAAGAGATCAAATCAGCTTTTAATTGAGTAATAACCATAACGTTTGTAATCTTGTCAAAACTTACTCTCGGTGTAATATGTGCACTCTGTGAGAGTTTATCACTGTCCATTGTCACATCCGTAATATATCCGATAACTAATCCAGGTAAGTATTTATCACTAATATAAGAAGTTACCACTTCATCACCAGCAGTAACAACAGCATCTTTTGAAAACATTTCGACACCTAACAATCCCTCATCATATAAAGTTAAATCGCCATTAACAATACATAATTCTGTTGATTTTGTCAGCATACCACTGACACTGCTCGTGTCATCAATGATCGCACGCACAGTTGCATTATTCGAGGACACCTCTGAAACAATCCCAACAAGACCATTATCATAAATAACGTTCATATCTTTTTTGATTCCATCATTACTTCCTTTATCAATAATAAAGCTGTTGTACCAATTTCCTGCATCCTTGCTTATAATACGTGCTCCAACCATTTCATAATCCGGATAGATTTCTTTCATTTGAAGCAATTCTCTAAGTGCATCCAGCTCTGAAAGATTGTTTTCCATAGAAGATATCTTTGATTTCAGCTGATTATTTTCTATTTCAAGATCTTCAATTTCTGTAAGCAATTCTTCAACGGAACGATTGTATTCTCTCTTTTCATTTACCCACAAGCCGACACTGTTTAATCCTTTTTCCATCGGAACAATTAAGGCGCGAATGCCTTTTTGAACACCAATGGACTCTCCTTGATTGCTCACACTCATTGCTATACAAATCAGACAGATACCAATAATGATCCAAAGAACATACCTTGGTTTCAACTGATCTTTTTTATTTTTATTCATCGGTCACCCTTCTTTAACTAAATATTGCTTCCTTACCAGAAAAAACCAAACGTTTGAATTTATCATCTTTCATAATTGTTCCAAGACCTTTAACAACACTCTGATCTGGTGTTTCAGCCATTAGAACCGGAATTTTCAATGCTTCTTCCATATATAATTTGATATGATCCAGTCGGCTTCCTTCACCAGTAATCAACGTACCTTCATTTAAGATGGCATCATAAATTTCTGGTGGTGTATGTGTACGCATATCTCTTGCATTCTTAACAACTTCTTGTAAAATATCGGAAACAGGTTGATACACGACATCAGAGGTCACATTCGCCTCTGCAGGTAACCCTGATACTAAATCTCTTCCCAATACTTTCATAAAAGATTGTTTATCTCCTAAAGCAGAACCTAATTCGATTTTCAAAGTTTCTGCTGTTTTCATACCAATCAGCAAGTGATATTTTTCTTTAACTGCATTTCGAATTGCTTCATTAATCGTATTGCCGCCAATTTTTAAAAGTCGGCTTGACACAATACCTCCAAGAGCCAAAACTGCTATTTCCACACTATCTGCACCAAAATCAATAATCATTAATCCAGGTGTACGCGTAACATCAATATTTTCACCAATAGCAGCCGCAATTGGTTTTTCAACAATATACATCTCCTTAGATTTAAATTCAGACCCCATGGCCAAATCAAAAAAAGCTCTTTTTTCAACTTCTGTAACAGAAGATGGCACCGAAAAATAAAATTCGTTGCTTCGAATAATTCCATTACTGCATTTAATCTTTCTCAAAAATAAATCTAAAAGAATGATCATATCACTTAATTCAGCAATTACACCATTCTTTACAGGAGAAATAACACGTATGTTTTCCGGACAACGTTCATACATTTCATAAGCCAAATCGCCAAAAGCAACCATCTCAATCTTTTTACGAATGGCAATCATATTCTTCTCTTTTAAAACAAGCCCTTGTCCATCTTTATATATTTTAATATGACCAGTTCCTAAATCCAGACCATATTTCTGTACAGCCATAGGATTCTCCTTTCATATCAGACTTTATTCGATAAAGCCTTCCTCTTTTAAACTTTTATAGTTTCCATGACCAACAATGATATGATCGATTAAATGAATACCCAAAAGTTCACCTGAATCGTAAATTCGTTGTGTAATCATAAGATCTGCCGCGCTTGGTGTTACATCACCACTTGGATGATTATGTATAAGTACAATGGAGACCGCTCCTGCCCTGAGAGCTTCACTGTAAATATCTCTTGGTTCAGCAATTGATGCATTAGCTGTACCTTTAGAAATTAAACGTTCTCCAATAAACTGATTTTTTGTATCTAATAACAACATCATCAAATGCTCTTGTCGATAGGATTGAAACTCGTTCATGTAATATAATGCAATACTTTCCGGTGAATGAAATGCAATACGTTTTCGAGCTTTAATCTTGGACAGTCGCACAGATAATTCACATATAGCAAGAATTTGAATCGCTTTTACATTCCCTACACCATGTATGGACATTAAATCCTTTTTGGACATATGATAAAGCTTTTCTAATCCATGTCCTAAAAAATCCTGTTCAAGAATAACTTCGGCAAGAGAAACTGCACTCATATTCTGTGACCCTGTACGTAGAATAAGTGCCAGAAGTTCCGCATCCGATAGCTTCTCTGCACCTAATCGTTCAAACTTTTCTCTTGGGCGTTCCTGTTCAGGCAAATCAATCATCATTGGTTTTTTGTTATTCATAGCATCACCTTTCTTATAAATCAAGGCGTATGCTTTACATAAATAAAAACAGGTACACAGATTTATACTATCATAAATCGTGTACCTTGTATACCTTAAAATCAGTGAATAATTTGTGATTTATTGACGATGCCAGATTCTACAAGCTTTTCCAAAGACATCATAATACCAAATTTTGCATGATACCATGTCAATCCGCCTTGGAAATAAACAGCATAAGGTGCTTTAATTGGAGCATCAGCACTTAATTCAATGGAAGATCCCTGAACAAAAGCACCGGCCGCCATAATTACATCACTGTCATAGCCCGGCATTGGCCATGGCTCAGGTTCAACGAAGCTATCCACCGGAGCTGCAGCCTGAATACCCTTACAGAATCCAATAACACCTTCAGCGCTTCCGAAAACAACAGCTTGAATAATATCATGACGAGATTCATTTCCGTTTGGAACAACTTCGAAACCTAATTTCTCATAAATATTCGCAGCAAAAATTGCACCTTTCAACGCACCGGCAACCACCTGAGGAGCGAGAAACAGACCCTGATAGAAGGACTGATTTACGCCAAGACTGGCCCCCAATTCTTTTCCAAGGCCCGGAGCGGTTAAACGAAAAGCTGCACGCTCGACGCACTCTTTTTTACCTACAATATATCCGCCAATCGGAGCTAATCCGCCACCAAGATTTTTAATCAGAGAACCCACACACATATCTGCTCCAACATCTGTCGGTTCAATAGTTTCTACAAATTCACCGTAACAGTTATCAACCATACAGATCACATCTGGTTTAATGGACTTAACAAAACGAATCAACTCACCAATACGTTCTACGGATAACGTTGGTCGTGTCTGATATCCTTTAGAGCGCTGGATTGTCACAAGTTTCGTACGCTCATTGATTGCTTTACGAATTCCTTCATAATCAAAAGCACCATCCGGAAGCAAATCCACCTGACGATAAGTTACACCATATTCTGCAAGAGAACCGACCTGAGGACGGATTCCGATAACACCTTCCAATGTATCGTACGGTTTTCCAACAGGAGAAAGCAATTCATCTCCCGGTCTTAAATTGCCGGATAATGCCACCGTCAATGCATGTGTTCCACATGTAATATGTGGACGTACCAATGCATCTTCTGTATGGAAAATATGTGCGTAAACGCGTTCTAATGTATCACGTCCAAGATCATCATACCCATATCCGGAGGATGGCTGGAAGCAAGCTTCACTGACATTACATGCCTGCATTGCCATAACAACTTTCATCTGATTGTATTCTGCAACTTTATCAATTGTCTTAAATCGTTCTTCAAGATTTTTCTCAATGACATCACAAAAATCATATACTTCCGGCATAATTCCGGATTTTCTATACATTTCCCTCATCATATAAACTCCATTCTGTCCTTATTGTGTCAAGGATTTTGTCTAAAATCTCTGTCTCTGATGTCACTGTGCTTTTATCTAACCACCGTACATCTCTTTCTCTGCGAAACCAGGTTAATTGCCGTTTTGCAAAATGTCTTGTGTCTCTTTTTAATATATATATGGAATCTTCCAATGTACATTCACCCATTAAATACGAAACAAATTCTTTATATCCCAGTCCCTGCATAGACACCAATTCACGATTATATCCCATTTTAAGAAGATTGTCTACCTCATCAACAAGGCCTTCACTAATCATCTGGTCAATACGCTTTTCAATGCGATCATAAAGAACTTTACGGTCATTCGTAAGAACAAAATAAAGAAACTGATATGGCGATTTTTTTTGACGTTCGCGTTCGTTATGAACCGAAATTTTCTCTCCATGCGTATGATAATATTCCAATGCGCGAACAACACGTTTTACATTATGATGATGAATCTGATTCGCAGACTCAGGATCCACCTCGGACAAACATGTATGAAGATATTCACTTCCTTTTTCTTTTGCAAGAAATTCAAGTTCATTACGAAACTTCGGATCGGAATCTTCTTCTGAAAAATCAATATCATAAAGTAATGCCTGAATATAAAATCCTGTTCCACCAACAATAACAGGAATATGTCCTCGTTCATAAATTTCTTCGACTGCCTGTTTAGCCATCTCTTTAAAAACAGCAACATTAAATGCAACATCCGGTTCTAACACATCAATAAGGTGATGTTTAACTCCCTGCATTTCTTCCGGACGTATTTTTGCTGTACCAATATCCATATATTTATATACTTGCATGGAATCTGCAGATATGATTTCACCGCCGATGGCTTTTGCCAGGGCAATCGATAATTCTGTTTTTCCAACAGCTGTTGGACCCGTTAATATAATCAAAGGTTTCATAAAATATACCTTTCTTAATACACATCAAATAATTAAACAATGCGTTTAAATTTCTTTTCAAGTTCTGTCTTTGTCATGGAAATGATCGTCGGTCTTCCATGAGGACATGTATATGGGTTTTCTGCCTGTAAAAGTTCTTCAATTAAGGCATCTGCCTCTTTTGAAGAAATTCTCATGTTTCCTTTTACAGCGGCTTTACAAGCCATCGTTGCAATACGATCAGCAACTGCATCCGCCCGAAGTCTTGAGGATTCTCCGCTCAATTCATCTAAAAGTTCAATGACCATTTCTTTACCGGTTAATCCATACAAATCCGAAGGTACACCTCGAAGTGCATATTCCTTACCGCCAAAAGATTCAAACTCAAATCCCATAGTTTTAAAATCGTCCATATGTTTCTGCAAAAGATCAATTTCAGTCATTGATAATGTTAAAATCAAAGGCGGATGCACGAATTGAACCATTGGTTTATTTTCTTTAAAACGTCGCATAAGTTTTTCATATAACACTTTTTCATGTGCTGCATGCTGATCAATAATAAATAATTTACCATCAAACTCAACGATCCAATAAGTTTCAAAAATCTGCCCAATCAACTGATGTTTTATACGGGACTCTTTTTTCAGTAATCCGGTTTCAAACAATTCATATTGAAGATTTTCCTGCACTTTTGCAACTGTTTTCTCAGGAACTGATGCATAAGTAACTTTATTTTCAGATACAGAGACGTTGTTTTTCTCTTCGACTGATTTTGTGTTGGATTTTATGAATTCTGGAAGCTGTGTTTTTTCAAAATATTCCAATCTGCGTTTTTGTTCAAATGGTTCTGGTAAACGCTCAGATTTTATCTCTTTTTTTATCGCTTTCTGACCGTTCTTTTCAGGCTCAGGTTTTTTTTGAATTGTTGGCGCAACCTGTGCTTTATTTAAATTCTTTTCGATACGCACTGGATCATTCACTTCAACTTCAGGAATAAATTCACGACGATACAACGTACTCTTTAAATGCTCAAATATAAACTGATACAGTTCCTGAGCATGATGAATTCGCACTTCCATCTTTGTCGGGTGAACATTGACATCCAACTCTCCTGCATCCAATTCAAAATGAAGTACAGCAAACGGAAATTTATGAACCATTGTAAATGTTTTATAAGCATCCTCAATAGCCTGAGTAATCACAGGACTTTTAACGTATCTTCCATTTACAAAATAATTTTCATAGGTTCGATTTCCTCTGCAAATCATTGGTTTGCCAATGAAACCGGTCATATGAATCCCTTTTGCTTTGGCATCGACCGGTAAAATATTGACAGAAACATCTCTTCCGTAAATATGATAAATTATATCTTTTAATTTCCCATTTCCTGAAGTATTCAAGCGATTCTGACGATTGTTGATAAATTTAAAAGATATCTCCGGATGAGACATGGCCATACGCTGCATTAAATCCTGAATATAACCAGCCTCAGTCATGTTGGATTTTAAAAATTTACGTCTCGCAGGTGTATTGTAAAATAACTGACGAATAATAAATGTTGTTCCATCCGGACATCCAATATCCTCCATGGCTTTTTCGATACCGCCTTCAATGCGATAACGACACCCCGTCATGGCATGTGATGTTTTTGTCAAAAGTTCAACCTGTGCGACTGCAGAAATACTTGAAAGAGCTTCTCCTCGAAAGCCAAGGGAACCAATACTTAGTAAATCATCTGCTGTTCGGATTTTACTTGTTGAATGACGCAAAAAGGCCATCGGTATATCTTCTTTTTCAATACCACTTCCATTATCTGTTATACGAATCAGCGTTGTGCCGCCATCCTGTATCTCCACTGTAATGGCCGAAGCCCCGGCATCAATGGCATTTTCGACAAGTTCTTTCACTACAGATGCAGGACGTTCAACAACTTCGCCGGCTGCTATTTTATTTATTGTTTCTCCATCTAAAATCTGAATCTTTTTCATCGAATCACCGTTTTGCAATTTCTTCCTGATATTGATACAAAAGATTAATAGCTTCCAAAGGTGTTAACCTTGCAAGATCAAGGGCTGCGATCTGTGCAATAACAAGATCATTTGAACTTATCGGTTCTTTTGCATAGTCATCCTGTTTTTCATGAATAGAATTTGAATCATCACTGGCAATAGCACGTGCTTTTTCTGCGATATCTGCATCTGAAAGCTGTTCGGCTATTTCTTTTGCACGTTCGATGACTGAATTGGGAATTCCGGCAAGTTTTGCAACCTGAATACCGTAACTTCGGTCTGCCCCGCCTTTTATAATCTTACGGAGGAAAATAATATCATCCCCCTGCTCTTTAACAGCAATACAATAGTTATTTACACCTGAAAGTCTTCCTTCAAGTTCAGTCAATTCATGGTAATGTGTCGCAAATAATGTCTTTGCACCAAGTTTTTTTCTTTCGCTGATATGCTCGACAACAGCCCAGGCAATACTTAATCCGTCAAAAGTGGATGTTCCACGTCCTATTTCATCAAGAATCAATAGACTGTCTTTTGTAGCGTTGCGCAAAATATTTGCGACTTCGTTCATTTCTACCATAAAGGTACTCTGACCACTTGCAAGATCATCCGATGCACCGACACGGGTAAATATACGATCCACTATGCCAATATTGGCATGTTTGGCAGGTACAAAGGAACCCATCTGTGCCATTAAAACAATTAACGCTGTCTGACGCATATATGTAGATTTACCTGCCATATTTGGCCCCGTAATAATAGAAACACGGGAATTTTTATTGTCAAGACATGTGTCGTTTGGTACAAACGCATCATTCGGAATCATCTGTTCAACAACAGGGTGACGTCCATCCTTGATTTCAATGATACCCTTTTCGTTAATCTGCGGGCGAACAAAGTGATTTCGTTCCGCTACATAGGCTAACGATGCATAAACATCAATTTTAGCAAGTGCTTTCGCTGTTTGCTGAATACGTTTTACTTCGGCTCCAATCTGGTCACGCACCATTGCAAAAAGGTCATATTCCAAAGAAAAAAGTTTTTCTTCAGCGCCAAGAATCATATCCTCAAGTTCTTTTAATTCCGGTGTAATATAACGTTCCGCATTGGCCATCGTCTGTTTACGCATCCAGTTTTCAGGTACTAAATTTTTATAAGAGTTGGTTACCTCCAGATAATACCCAAAAACTTTATTAAATTTGATTTTCAGATTTTTGATGCCCGTGCGTTCGCGTTCTGTAAGTTCCATCTGCGCAAGCCATTGTTTACCTTCTGTTTTTGCGTTACGATATATATCAACAGATTCGTTATAGCCTGTTTTGATAATTCCGCCTTCCTTAATTGAAATCGGTGGTTCCTCTTCAATAGATGATTCAATTAATTCAGCAATATCTGTCAACGTATCAAGACTCTCATAAAAGTCCTTCAAATCAGCAGCTTTCATCGTTCTTAATAAAAATTTAATATGAGGAATCATAGCAATCGAATGTTTAAAAGCAATCAAATCTCTTGGATTTGCTGATTTATAACTGATTTTGCTCATTAAACGTTCTAAGTCATAGATTGCATTTAAATATTCTCGAATCTCATCACGTGTAATGACATCTTCATTGAATGCTTCAATACTTTCCAGACGTCGTTCAATTAAATCTTTCTGAACAAATGGCTGTTCAATACAGGAACGCAAAAATCGTGCGCCCATTGCTGTCTTTGTTTTGTCCAACACCCAAAGAAGTGATCCTCTTTTTTGCTTTTCACGAAGTGTTTCGAGCAATTCAAGATTTCTACGTGTAGATGTATCTAAAACCATAAAACGTTCGGTCTGATAAGGTACAATCTTTGTCATCTGAGGCAATGCATTTTTCTGTGTTTCATAAAGATAATGAAGAAGCATTCCGGCAGCAATGGTTCCTGTTGGATAATCACTTAAACCAAGTCCTTCCAAAGTTCCAACGTGAAAATGTTCTTTTATTTTTTGAATACATAATGCTTCATCCGAATACCAACGTTCTAAGGCACTCACAGAAATATGCATCTTTTCGCCCAAATCTTCCATGTCTATTCCTGACATAAGAAAATAATCATTATATACAATCTCTGCAGGTGCATATTTTGTGATTTCATCAATGACTTTTTTGTCGGAATCAACTTCTGTCATATAAAAATCACCTGTGGATATATCCGCCACTGAAATGCCGTAACAGTAATCCATATAAAAAAGCGACATAAGATAATTATTTTTTGTCTCATCCAATGACTGCATATTCAAATTGGTTCCCGGAGTAACAATACGTATAACTTCGCGCTTCACCAATCCTTTCGCTGTTTTTGGATCTTCAACCTGTTCACAAATTGCAGCTTTATAACCTTTTTCGATTAATTTATTTAAATAACCATCGACAGCATGATAGGGAATTCCACACATCGGTGCACGTTCTTCCTGTCCACAATCTTTTCCTGTCAATGTAATTTCCAATACCTTTGATGCAATCAATGCATCTTCAAAAAACATTTCGTAAAAATCGCCCAGACGATATAATAAAATACAGTCTTTATACTGTTTTTTTGTATCAACATATTGTTGCATCATTGGTGTTAATGGTGCCATGTATTTCCTCCAGTTTCTATCTATAGGTAAATTCTTTTTTTATAACATCTTATCTTTTTCAAAAAACAATGTCAAGAAAGACCGTTGCTTGCAGCAACGGTCTTTAAATTATACATTAAATAACAGATCGGCATAGGTTGGGAAAGGCCATACTTTTTTGTCTACAAGCATTTCCAAAGCATCTGCAGGCTTTCTGAGTTCTTCCATGGCAGTAAATACCTGATCGCGATATACAATTGCCTGCTCTTTTGGCTCGATGATTGATGCAGCATATTCCGTCGCTTTTTCAAGTTTTGAAAGTGCTTGATTCATAGAAACCAGATTTTTTGAGACTTCTATCAAACATTCTTCCTGAACAGATGCATCTGCACCAACAGATTTAACTGCTGCAACAGACTGTGCGACTGTTGTCGAATGACGAATGACAGCAGGCATAATTTGTTTTCTGACCATATCGATCATTGTATGGGCTTCGATATTAATTGCTTTCGAATAGGTTTCATAACCAACCTCTTGACGTGATGATAATTCGATTTCTGTCATGACTTTATGTTTTTCAAATAATTCAATTGTCGATGGATGTGTCAGACATTCGAGAGCATCCACCATATTTGTAATATTTGGAAGTCCACGACGTTCTGCTTCTTTAACCCATTCTTCTGAATAACCGTTTCCATTGAATATAATACGGATATGTTCGCTGATCCATTTTTTTGTGAGATCGTGTGCTGCCATGACCGGATCATCAGATGACTCTAAAATATCTGCAGCCTGACGAAAAGATTCTGCAGCAATTGTATTTATTACTGTACTCGAATCTGCAACAGATGCTGTTGATCCCACCATACGGAACTCGAACTTGTTACCTGTAAATGCAAAAGGCGATGTTCGATTTCGATCGGTCGCATCCTTCATAAAAGATGGTACTGTAGAGACACCTACATCCAGCTTGCTTCCCATTTTACTATGTGTTGCTTCACCTTTTTCACAAAGCTGTTCTAAAACATCTTCCAACTGTTCTCCTAGAAAAACCGAAACAATTGCAGGCGGAGCTTCATATCCACCCAATCGATGATCATTTCCAGGATTGGCAGCAGACTCTCGAAGTAATGGTGCATACTCATCCACTGCTTTCAAAATAGCAGATAAAATCAACAGAAAACGCTTATTTTGATGTGGTGTAATACCTGGATCCAAAAGATTTTCACCGAGATTTGTAGATAAAGACCAGTTATTGTGCTTACCTGAACCATTTATTCCTGCAAAAGGTTTTTCATGTAATAAACAGACAAGATCATGACGCAAAGCCACTTTTTTCATCGTTTCCATAATCAGCTGATTATGGTCTGTTGCAATATTTGTTGTATTATAAATTGGAGCCAACTCATGCTGTGCAGGTGCTGCTTCATTATGCTGTGTTTTGGCAGAAACTCCCAATTTCCAAAGTTCTTCATTCAGGTCATGCATATAAGAAGAAACACGTTCTTTAAGATTACCGAAATAATGATCATCCAATTCCTGGCCTTTTGGTGCAGGTGCTCCAAACAATGTACGTCCGGCAAAGAATAAATCTTCTCTTTGATTATAAGTAGCCTTATCAACAAGGAAATACTCCTGCTCCGGACCGACACTTGTAATAATATCTGTAGCTTCCGTATCACCAAAAGCACGAATCAAACGTAATGCTTGTGTACTTACCGCTTCAACCGAACGTAACAACGGTGTTTTCTTATCTAAGGCTTCACCTGTATACGAACAGAAAATGGTTGGAATACATAATACATTAGTTCCACTTGGAGACTCATGAATAAATGCCGGAGATGTACAATCCCATGCCGTATAACCTCTGGCTTCAAAGGTCGCACGCAGTCCACCGGATGGAAAAGACGAACCATCCGGCTCACCTTTAATTAATTCTTTTCCGGAAAATTCTAAAATTACACCGCCATCATCCATTGGAGTAATAAATGCATCATGTTTTTCGGCTGTTATGCCCGTCAAAGGCTGAAACCAATGTGTGTAATGTGTTGCTCCTTTTTCAATTGCCCAATCTTTCATCGCATTAGCAACGACTTCTGCTACATGGCTATCCAATTCACCGCCTACCGCAATCGTCTGTTTTAATTCTTTATATATTTTCTTTGGGAGTCTTTCTCTCATTGTTGCATCGTTAAATACGAGTGAACCAAAAATATCCTCAACATCAATCTTTTTTGTCATAGAGCTTCCTCTTTTCTACATTTATCCTGCTTGTATCAATACACATAATCTATTATTTGTTATCCTGTAAAACAACTTCACCCATATAATAAAAACCTTTACAGGATAATAATCGTACAGATACAACTTTACCAATCATAGATGCCTCACCTTTAAAATGAACGACCGTATTATTACCCATTCGTCCTGTAACCAGGGAATTATCCTGATGATTTACTTCTTCAACGAGAACATCCTGAATGGTACCTTCATGTCTGCTGCATACAACCGCAGCAATTTCCTGAACACGATTTAACAAACGATTAAATCGTTCTTTGACAACATCCTCCGGCACCTGATTTTCCATAACAGCTGCAGGGGTGCCCGTACGTTTTGAATAAATAAATGTGTAAGCACTATCATAGCCAACTTTTTCAACAACTTCCATTGTTTCAAGGAAATCTTCCTCGGTTTCACCCGGAAATCCAACAATAATATCTGTTGTCAACGAAATGTCCGGACATGCCTCTTTAATTTTACGTACAAGATCTAAATATCCTTCCTTCGTATAACGACGATTCATTTTTGTTAAAATGTCTGTACTTCCAGACTGCAATGGTAAATGAAGGTGATTACATATTTTGGGTTCCTCCGCCATAACACGAATTAAATCATCCGATAAATCCTTTGGATGCGACGTCATAAAACGTACACGAAGTAATCCATCAATTTTACAGATTTCTCGAAGAAGTTCGGCAAAAGTCATCGGTGTTTCCAAATTCTTACCATAGGAATTGACATTTTGACCCAATAACATGACTTCGACAACACCATCGGCTACCGCAGCTTTTATTTCTTTAATGATTTCCTCCGGCAAACGACTTCTTTCACGTCCACGAACATAAGGAACAATACAATAACTACAGAAATTATTACAGCCAAACATAATATTAATTCCTGTTTTAAATGGATATTTACGATCATTTGGCAAATCTTCAACAATTTGATCCGTATCTTTCCATATATCGATAATCATTTGACCTTCCGTAATTCGACGATAAATAAGCTCTGCAAATTTAAAAATGTTATGAGTTCCAAAAATAACATCTACATGACGGTAACTTTTTTTCAGTTTTTCGACAACTTCGGGTTCCTGCATCATACAACCACACAGTGCGATCATCATTCCCGGATTGTTCTTTTTAATGTGTTTCATCTGACCCAATCGACCATAAACACGTAAATTTGCATTTTCACGAACAGTGCATGTATTATAGATTACAAAATCCGCTTTTTCAGATTCGATTATTGTATATCCAATCTTTTCTAAAATCCCTGTCAGTTTCTCAGAATCTCTGGCATTCATCTGACATCCAAATGTTATAACAGATGCAGTTAAAGGACGTCCAAGCTTTTCTTCCTGAGTCTTTATCCATGAATGACATTGTTCCATATAATAATACTGACGCTCAACTTCTGAAATATGTTCTGTCAACATAGTTCCTCCCATGTTATGGTCTTGTCTGACCATTGCCATATATAATATATTTTGTCGTTGTTAATTCTTTAAGTCCCATTGGTCCACGCGCATGTAATTTCTGAGTACTGATTCCAATCTCAGCACCAAAACCAAATTCAAAACCATCGGTAAATCGTGTGGATGCATTGACATAAACTGCAGCTGCATCTACTTCATCCAAAAATTTACGAGCATTCGAATAATCTTTGGTTATAATTGCCTCCGAATGTTTTGTATTATACTGATTAATATGATCAATCGCCTCATCGATTGAACCGACAACTTTAGCAGATAAAATATAATCCAGATATTCCTGACCCCAATCCTCATCTGCTGCAGGAACGATCTTATCATTAAATGTACAACATATTTCATCCCCTCGGATTTCGACATTTTTTGCAAATAAACGTTCACAGATCAATGGAATCACACGATCTGCGATATCTTTATGAATAACAAGAGATTCACAGGCATTGCACACACCTGTTCTCTGAGTTTTTGCATTGTCAATAATATCCACAGCCATATCCAGATCCGCAGTTGCATCCACAAATATATGACAGTTCCCTGTACCTGTTTCAATAACAGGAACCGTACTGTTTTCGACAACTGTACGAATGAGTCCGGCACCGCCTCGAGGAATTAAAACATCGAGATAACGGTTCATCTGCATAAGTTTTTTTGCTGTTTCACGACTTGTATCTTCCACAAGCTGAATCGCATCCGGTGTAATTCCCTGCTCCTTTAAAACATTCCGAATAACAGAAACGATGGCTATATTGGAATGAATTGCATCACTGCCTCCCTTTAAAATAACCGCATTTCCTGTTTTAAAACAAAGACCAAACGCATCTGCAGTAACATTCGGACGGGATTCATAAATAATACCAATAACCCCTAGTGGCACACGTTTTTTGCCAACTTCCAGACCATTTGGACGAACTTTTGCTTCAAGAATTTCACCTATAGGGTCTTCAAGTGCAATTAAAGATTCAAGTCCTTCTGCCATCGATGCTATACGTGTATCTGATAATGCCAGACGATCCACAAGAGATTCTTTCATTCCCTTTTCACGGGCAATGCGTACATCTTCTTCATTTGCTTTTAAAATCTGATCACTGTAAGTTATCAATCCTTCAGCAACCGCATGAAGACATTCGTTTTTCCGGGTTGCATTTAATCCAAGTAATTCTCTCTCTGCTTTTTTTGCCTGTATTCCTAATGTTTCAAGCATCATCTGGCATCCACCCTTTCTATCCATTGTTCATCTGTAACAATGATATCCATACGTGCATCATGAACTGTACATGGAATTTCCTTGATCCATTGGAAATCAAATGCCACACCACAACGTATAATACCAATATTATTTTTTTCAAGATACCGATCATAATATCCGCCACCGTAACCGATTCGTCCAAACAAATGATCATATGCCAAACCTGGAAGAATCATAAAATGCAATGTAGAATCAAAGTCATTTTCGCGAAAATGTTTATTGTGCACATAAAGCTCACAGGTCCTATCCGGCTCCAATATTCCCATGGAACCTTTTGTTAATTTAGACATATCGTTTATTTGATAAAACTCCATGACTTCTTTCGAAAGGACTTTCGGTAAAAGAAGAATTTTCCCGTCTTCCAGAACTTTACGATGAAAATTTTCAGTATCCACTTCGTTTCGAAAACTCATATATGAAAAAATATAATCCGCTTTCTTATAACATGAGCTTTCTATAATTTTATTAAATATTTTCTGACTTTTATGGAAAACGTCCTGTTCGGATAATTGATTGCGGAGTTTTCGCATTTCCTGACGCAGTCTGTTTTTATCAATTTCCATATTTGTTTTGATGTCTTTCTTTCAGATCAATCAACGTTCCATCTTCTTTTTGAATTTTAATTGTATCTAACTGACTTTTTAAATTAGCACGGAAAGAGGCAACAAAACGTGTACGTAATTCCTTTTGTTCTGCTTTTTCCGCTTCTGTTAATCCTTCTTCCGATTTAGACTTTTTATATAATTCATTAATTCTTGCAATTTCTGCATCTGTAATCAATGTCTTTTCCCCTCCTCAATATAACTTCTAAGATCAAAATCTTCGTTTTTATGTTCTAAAAATAAAGTTCCGATCACTTCGCCCTGCATGATATCATGAAGGATTCTAAAATCATGACCATTCGCAATAATCATATCACAGCCGGCATCTGTTGCAATACGTGCAGCGTCAATTTTTGTCACCATACCGCCAGTTCCAAAATCACTTCCTGCACCTTTTGCCATATTATAAAGATCTTTATCAATACGCGGCACACATTCAATAAAACGTGCATTCTCGTTAGTATTCGGATCATCGGTATATAAACCATCAATATCTGACATAAGAATCAATAAATCCGCACCAACCAATGCAGCAACAACCGCAGATAAAGTATCATTATCGCCAAATTCGATTTCATGTGTAGAAATCGTGTCATTTTCATTAACGATAGGAATAACGCCCATCTCAAGCAATTGTTCAAATGTATTTCGTGCATTAAACATACTTTTTTCCTGAAGTATTGTATGTTTCGTCATTAAAATCTGAGAGCTGATTTGATGATACTCATTAAATAATCTTTGATATAATGCAATCAGCGCACCTTGTCCAACAGATGCACACGCCTGTTTCAGGGGCAGTGTTGATGGTCTTTCATTTAATCCAAGCACTTTCCTTCCTGCACCAATGGCACCGGATGATACCAGAATCACATCTTTACCCTGATTATGGATATCACACAAAATACGAACCAACTGTTCCAATTTAAATAAATCGATCATTCCTGTTTCTTCATGAACAAGGGAAGATGACCCTACCTTTACAACAATTCTCTTTTTTTCTTTCAATGAAGCACGATCATACATGTCCTTTTCCTCCAGTATATTCTATTCCGTCACAGACAGGTTTATATAAACTTCGAAGTGCCTCAGCAATACGAAGTCCATCCATGGCTGCGGATGTAATTCCGCCAGCATATCCGGCACCCTCGCCACATGGGTAAATGCCTTTAATTTCTGATTCAAGTGAATGATCACGTTCCATTCGAATCGGAGAAGATGTCCGCGTTTCCACCCCTGAAAGGATGGCATCCGGACGATTATAATCTTTAATTTTTCGAGCAAATGCCTCAATACCTTCCTGCAGGCTTTCACATACATAAGGTGGCAGACATTCATGCAAATCTGCAAAATGTGTTTTACCTTTGTGAACAGGTTTCACCTCACCAAATTGGGTTGAAACCCGATGTTGACAAAAATCTTGATAAAGCTGAACCGGCACATGCCCATTTCCAATATCACTGGCTTTTCTTTCCCAAATACGCTGAAATTCCACACCTGCTAAAACATCATCCGAAGGAAAATCCTCTGGTGTTACCGTGACAATCAATGCACTATTTGCATTATTCGAATTTCTCCCGTGGTAACTCATTCCATTAACAACCGTACCATTTTCTTCAGAAGATGCATTGACGACATAGCCGCCCGGACACATACAAAATGTATAAACGCCTCTTCCGTTCGTGCATTTATGTGTTAATTTATATGCTGCACTCCCTAACAAATCATCTTTTTCCAGACCGTACTGAGACATATTAATCATTTTCTGAGGATGTTCAATACGTACACCAATAGCAAAAGATTTTTTTGTCATCGGTAAATCATGATGTTTCAACATAGCAAACGTATCTCTTGCACTATGTCCAACCGCCAGTACCAATGCTTCACAAGAAAGCCATTCTGTATCATTAATGCATACAGCAGTTACTCTTCCATGTTCCATACGTAAATCTGTCATCTTTGCCGAAAAACGAACTTGTCCGCCTAAACGACAGATTTCCTGACGCATGGCTTTAACAATATGGCATAATACGTCTGTTCCAATATGAGGTTTATTCTCGTATGTAATTGAAGAATCCGCACCAAATTCTGTAAACAACTCAAGAACTTTTCGATGTCTTCCGTATGGATCTTTAACTAATGTATTTAACTTTCCGTCGGAAAAGGTTCCAGCACCGCCTTCTCCGAACTGTACATTGGATTCAGGATCAAAAATTCCCTTTTCCCAGAATACATTCACGGAATGTTGTCTGCCATCAACATCCAGACCACGTTCAAGCAGAATCGGCTTATAACCATAACGTGCGAGCATCAAGCCGCAAAACAGTCCTGCAGGTCCAGTACCTACAATGACAATCGGATGTTCCATTGTACGTATGCCTGCATCCGGAAAATGATATTCTTCTTTTTCGATGAAACGAATATTTTTGTTTTTATTTTTTTTAATGAAGGACGCTTCTTTTTTCAGTTCTATATCGATCGTATAAACAGCCATAATTTCTTCTTTACGGGCGTCAATCGATTTTTTAAAAATACGCCAATTTAAAACATCTTTTTCCTGTATATGTAATTTTTTTAATGTATATCCAAATACCTGATCATCCCCAACTTTGTAGGGGAGCTTAATTTGTCCGATGCGAAGCATGACATTCCTTTCCGGCATGTCGTCCGGCTAAAATACCGGTAGCCCATGCCCATTGAAGATTATAGCCGCCACATATACCATCAACATCCAAAATCTCGCCTGTAAAATATAAGCCCGGATGATATAAAGATTCAAATGTATCTACACTTACATCTGACAAAGCGATACCGCCGGCACATACCTGCGCAAATTCATAACCACGACTCTCATAAATTGTTGCAGGAAAATGTTTCAGTATTTTTGCAAGTCTGTCCATATCCGGATAACCTAAAGCATCCGTCTTCCCTAACATATGCATGGCTTCATGTATAAGCTTTCGATTTAAAAGTCCTGTTTCAAACACTTCAATAGGTTCTTTTTTAAATCGATTTCTACGTTCTCTCAACAACTGAACCAGATCCGTTTCTTTCCACTCTGGAAAAAAATCCATTTCACAAACAACTTTTTGATTTTTCAATAAACCATAAGCTGCCTGTCCGCTTAATTGAAAAACAGGAATTCCCGAAATACCGTATTCGGTCAACTGGAGTTCGCCAATATGCGTATCCTGTTTTCTGTCATCAATATATAGAGTCACTCTTCCTTCTGTACGAATTCCACCTAACGATTTATAGACCTTTTCTTTTGCTTTTAAACCAGTTAAAGCAGGAACAACTGGTGAAATCCGATACCCGAGTTTTTTTACAAGTTCATATCCGCTTCCATCTGAACCAAGTTTTTCAGAAGCACGGCCGCCTGCAGCAAGAATCACTTTTCTGCAATGAAACACCTCACCTTTACTGTGGACCTGAAATCCCTTACCCTTAGGTTCGATTTTTTCTACATGGCAGTCCGTCACAATCTGAACTTTCAGATGCTCTAATTCAAAACGCAGAGCATCCAGAATTGACGCCGCCTGCATCGAATTCGGATAAACATATCCATCTTTCTCTTTTGGAATAATGCCAAGATTCCAAAAGAATTCTTCGGTCTCTTTATAGCCAAACTTCTTTAATACTCTTTCGACCATATCCGGATTTTTCGTATGATAACATTGTTTATTTAATTTTCGATTCGTATAATTACATCTTCCATTGCCGGTTGCAAGTAACTTCTTCCCCAATCTTGGCATTCGTTCCAAAATAATTACCGTCGCACCATTCCTCGCCGCACTAATCGCAGCGACCATCCCTGATGCTCCACCGCCAATAACAATAATGTCTGATTTCATTATCGCTTCAATCTCCCAAACTGATTTAATGGTACATAATATCAGATTACATCATACCATAAACTTTTTAATCATGAAACCCCTGTTTCCATTTAGCTTGAATAGTTTTGAAGAAAATTATATAATTCTACGTCATCTTTTATTTCCATGCCCGTAATCACTTTACATTGAATATCCAAAGGTAAATCATAGAGCTTTATATCGGGATACTCATAGACTGTTTTTTTATCACTATGATAAACTACAATTCTACCATATTGATAAATCATATAATATCGATGATAATTTTCGTCTGGATAATATAATTTCTTTAATTGAATTTCTTCTGTTGAATATGCTTCTAAATCATATGCAACAAGTCCCTTTTCCCGTTCCTGAATCGATAAATTATCCATATATTCATTTAAATAAGATAAAAGTTCTTCCTTCTCAAGTCCTAAAAAAACAGCTGGCATTGAAGTTGTATTTTTTATTTTTTCTCCACTTTTTAAATCAATAATTTCGGTCACAAGACGTGTTTCCGGCAAAATAAAATTCTTCTTTCCAGCTGTTACAGGAATAATCATTGGTTCTTCCGATAAATGTATATTGGATATAGGCCATGCAAAACATAAATATCCGCCACCATATGCCAGAGCTACCAAAAGAACCCACAAAATAAAGCAGATACATTTTCTTTTCATGGTTCTCACCTCTTAAGAAAAGTATCTGCTTTTTATATATTTTTATTCATCAATAATTACAAAAGATGAAAACGATCTAGGAATCGTACAATCGCATCCCCTTTTGGAAACATATATAATTCTTCCTCTGTGACACCGCGAGTTAAAACCATAATTACAGCATATATAATCACTGCAATTAGAATCGATATCATTGTGGAAACCAAATTCGAATGGATCAGATAAATCAAACCTTTATAAACGAAAAATGTGACTGCCCCCATAATCAGAGAGGCAATTGCTGGTGAAGCCGCCATCTTGACGATATCCATCTCGTAATCAATCAATTTTGCCAGAGATCGAATATTTAGTACACACATACAGAATGAAAATATAATGTTACCATATATTAATGCGAAAATATGTAAATCCGCAAATGCCAAAAGTACAACTGTAAAGACAATATGCACACCTAATGAAATAGCTGCATTGATTACCGGAATACGCATATAATTGCTTCCCTGCAAAATCGTTGATGTTAATGTTGAAAATGCATAAAAAACAATGGTCACAGCACCTACAGCGAGCATTCTTCCAGGCAGCGTTGTAGCATCATTAAAAAGCATCTGCATGATCGGACCACCCATAACAGCAACACCTACAGCACACGGAATAGCAATCAACAAAGTAAATCGAATAACTGTATCAATCTGTTCGCGTACCTGCTGTTTATCATTAATGGCAATTGCACCTGCAATCCCCGGCATCATTGCAACAGTTAATGCAGCTGTTATACCTAATGGCAGATTAATCAATAATTGATATTTCGAACTGTAAATTCCATACAGTGAACTTATGAAACTTGACTGATAACCAATTGCTTTTAATATATTACTGAAAAGTGATGAATCCAGTAAACTGCTGATCTGATAAATCGTCGATGTCAGAATCAATGGTAATACAGTCAAGCCAATTAAACGATAAACATCCTGATCCGACATTGCTTTTTTCGTTGGATCTTTTTTTATCCTTCTTCTTATCACCGGCTGGTTGGAAGTATATACAAAATACAGGAATACCAAACTTGCAACAGCACCCATCAAGGTTCCCATTGTTCCACCGGCCGCACCGTAGGCTGCGCCTTTGGAAATAAGGATAGCGGCTGCCACAACGGATACAATAGCATTAATAATCTGCTCGACCACCTGTGAAAAAGCTGTCGGCGTCATATTTCCAAGACCCTGTGTGTATCCACGGAATACCCCCATTACTGCACATACAAATACTGTAGGAGCAAGAACACGCAATGCAGGAGCCACTTCAGTAATACCGCCAAACATAACTTTTGAAATAAAAGGTGCTCCAATGAATGTGATTAAAGCTAAACTTCCACTCAATACTGCGGCAAATTTTATGGAACAACGAAAAACAGCCTGTGCATTCTTATATTCTTTTTTTGCGATTCGGGCAGCTGTTAGTTTAGATACTGCAACAGGAATGGCACTTGTCGAAAGTATTACCAGAAATGAATACACTTCAAATGCAAAGCCATAGTATCCCATACCTTCATTGCCCACGATATTGGTTAATGGAATACGGTAAATAATACCGATCAAACGCACAACAATTGATGCAAGAGCCAGGATACTCCCTTGAACAATCAGGTTCTTGCCGGCGTTATTTTTACGATTGCCCATAATACACCTCTTTCATGGCATTCTATTATTCACAGATAACTGGTGTATCTGATGGTACAATAGAAATGTAGGATTTACCACAATTCAGATAAACAGGTGAACCATCTTCATAATAATACATCGTACGATCATTTTCAGAAGCACGTTTCCATGTAATATTTTCTGCTTTTCCATTTGTGATCAATAATCCTTTTCCAGAACCAGTCAATGCAAAGTCTTTATGTCCTTCATCGCTGATCAAATCATAGGTTGTGTACTGTACAATAAGATTTTTAAATTTAAGCTGTTCGCCATTTTCCTCATCAACATGGGCACTATTATACTGATAACGGTAATAAAGGCCTTCTTCTTCGTTATATTCAAACCATGGATTTGCATAATAGAATGGCATAGTTACTTTATTCGCGTCAACACCATTTTCCAATGTGATTTCTTCTGTTTTAAAGTTCAATCGGCCTTCGTAATCTTCCGGATAATCACGTGTAAGTCCTGTATATTCTAAACCTTTTAACAGGCCGTCTTTGCTGGAGAATACATTATGTGGTGCCACACGGTCTGCACTTCGATAGAACACAGCTTCACTATATCCAGAAAGACCGCTGATGGTCTGATAACCGGCATTTATACGTTCTTCAGCAAAAATGGACTGACCATAATGTGTAAAAATAGCCTCTTCATCTTTAGCGAAATCCATATAATAATGACGGGCACTTCGAATCGAACCAACTTTATTTAAGTTTTCAATATCCTGAAAAACACCCATTAAACGTGTAATATCTGCCTCTACAAGACATTCATATAAAATATCTGCCTGGCTGATTCCACTCTGAGGAAGACATTCATCAATATTGTTAATCATAATTGCAAATGGACGTGCTGCACCAACGGCTTCATCAACCACTTCACCGGTCAAATAACTATACATCTGACCTTCAGCCAATTCTTCTCGTGTTTCTTTGACCACTTCACTTTCAACTTCCGTTGTTGTCTTTGATTCTTTAACTGCTTCTGTTTCTTCTTTACCGCCACATGCAGTCAATCCAAGCATTGTTACCAAGGCTAAAATAACAAACAAGTTTCTCTTTTTCATATTTCTGTCTCCTTTTCTCATGTATATTTTAACGGTGAAGCCCCACACGTTCCAAGATTTCTTCCTGACGAAGTTCCATGTCGATACGTTCATCTTCTTCCATATGATCAAAGCCAAAAAGATGAAGCATACTATGAGCTGTCAAAAATCCAAGTTCCCGCTCTTTCGAATGACCGTAAGCTTCTGCCTGTTCAATGACTTTTTCGACAGAAATAATAATGTCACCTAATACGAGTTCACCACTATCCGGATCAAAGCATTCTTCTTCCGGTAATTCATCAATAAACGAGAAATCTCCCGGAATATCATAATCCAGCATTGGAAATGAAAGGACATCTGTTGATTTTGCCAGTCCCCGATGTTCTTCATTAATACTTGCAATTGAAGGATTATCCGTCAATATCACGTTTACCTCCGCCTCATAAGGACATTCATAAAAGTCTAAAGCCGTATCTACAACATTGCAAATAATATCTTCGACTGGAATATCCAATGAAAGGTCCGTTTCATATTCTATATGAAGCGACATAATTAATCAACTCCTTTTCGTTTTTTCATTCGTGTCGCACGAGACTCCCTCTGCTCGTAATCATCATATGCCTTAACAATTTTCTGCACGAGTGGATGACGTACAACATCTTTGTTTGAAAGCATACTAATGCCAATATCATCAATGTTTTTTAAGACCTTCAAAGCCACATCCAGCCCGGAACTTTGTCCGGAAGGTAAATCTTTCTGACTCAAATCTCCGGTTATGATGACTTTTGATCCAAAACCCACACGGGTTAAAAACATTTTCATCTGAGCCGGCGTCGTGTTTTGGGCTTCGTCCAGTACAATAAAAGAATTATCTAAAGTTCGACCTCGCATATAGGCCAGCGGTGCAACTTCAATCAGACCTTTTTCCATATTTTTCAAATAAGCATCTGCACCCATGATTTCATAAAGAGCATCATATAAAGGTCTTAAATACGGATCGATCTTGCTCTGAAGATCTCCCGGAAGAAAACCAAGTTTTTCACCTGCTTCAATAGCCGGTCGTGTGAGAATGATTCGATTGACTTCGTTATTTTTAAATGCCGTGATTGCCATCGCCATCGCCAGATAAGTTTTCCCTGTACCTGCAGGACCAATTCCAAAAACAATCATCTTATTACGAATCTGTTCAACATATGCCTTTTGTCCAAGTGTCTTCGGTTTTATAGGTTTGCCGTTAATCGTATGACAGATAATATCTTTATTCAAGGTAACAATTGAAGACTCGTTGTTATCAAATGAAAGTGACAATGCGTAATTCACATTTTGCTCTGTAATTATTTCACCTTTTTTTGACAACTCTACAAGATTTAAAAAAATACTCTTTGCTTTTGACACCTGAACGGCGTCACCAATAAGTTTCATCATATGATCGCGAACGATTACCGTTACATTTAACGTGCGCTCGATCTTTTTTATATATATATCAAACTGCCCAAAGACATTCCTTGCATGTTCAGCCGGAATATCAATCATCGTTTCTGTTATACTCATAGAACTCTCCATTCTCTATAGTTTCATCGAAATCGACCTCTTCATTCGAACGAATACCAGCAGACTGAATCAACACAAGATATCCTTTCGCTACCAGCCGATCTTCATACATATCTATTCTAACATTATTTTCAACAATTTGTACACCTTTTTCCGTAAATTCATGAAACATATCTGACATTTTCTTTGTCATATATTCTTTTGCGTGTGTTAATGTTTCAAGTGTAGAAATACATTTATAGTTTTGATAGGTATCCTTTTGTAATTGAAAACCTTTGATTGGAGACCATATTTCTGAAAAACAAATATATGAATCGGAATGATCCATGGATGGTTGGTGTCCCACATTCCACATATGATTTCCTAATGCGATGATCCAATTCTTTTTAACTTCTTCATATTTTTTTCCTTGTTGATTAAAATAAACCGTATATTCTACAGGATAATTCATACGTACATAAACATCTCCATCTGCACCTACCATGCGTTCTTCAACAACATTCATTGCATCATCATATATATGGATCACACCGTCAATTAATAAATCTCCCGCTTTCACTTGATCTCCAATGGTTACATTCGGTGTTCCGCTACGTGTGATCATAGATACAATTTCTCCATCAACTCCCGAATAAATCGATGATACAGATTGTTGAATATTTTTATCCGGATAATGAACCATTTCTTCCAGTGAAATCATCAAAGATGTACCTTCTGTACGAACAGAAACCCATGAAATATCTGAAAAAGCTAATCGAAGATTTTCTTCGAGTTCTGAACTATTGATGTCCGATTTCATCATCCCTAAAGAAATGTGTTCATTTTGACGCAAGTATTTTGTCAAGCATTCATTTGTATAAAATGAATTTCCCTGGTATTCGATTCTCCATATGCATGAAGTCAATGCATATAATATAAAAATACATACGATACAACCGATCCATAATCCATGACGTTTTTTTAAAAACAAAAAAACAAATGGCATTCCATGTCGTTCAATAATTCGTAAGCGAACCCGGGTTTTTTTAAGAAAAAATCGTATTTTCCAAAAGTCGTCCAAAGATAAATAAGCTGTCCATATACCCTCCTTATATTTCATACTCCAAAAATGAATATCGTGGTTATGACACATATTAAATAATCGCTCGAAATCACCATTTTTAAATGTGCACTTCAAATATCCTCTGTACCATTGCATTATTTTTCGCATGAAACGGCACCGCCTTTCATCCACCCAGATAGGTTATCGATACAATATATCCCCGAATACAAATTTCATCTTCATCAAAAAAATCAATATTTAAACCTTCTCCTTTTATTAGTAATCTTTTTTTATTTAACAATAAACTTATTTCATTCGGATTATATTGAAGTATTTTTTTATAATTTAATATTTTAAGAACATCTTGACCACTCAAATAGATAAACGGCATGTTTGAATCCAACAATTCAGGCATCATTATATTCTTTTTCATTGCTATGCGTTCCATTTTTTATTATATCTATGGTTATCTAAAACAAATTATTCGATGATCTTATTCACGGATATTTCTTATCACAAAACTACGTATTCATCTGTAATGTACTTTTTTATCGAATAAATCTATGATAACGCAAAAAAAGCTATAACTTACGTTATAGCTTTTATATCCAGGTATCCGAAGATTATTTATATTTGCGCTTTCTAGCAGCTTCTGATTTTTTCTTACGTCTAACACTTGGTTTTTCGTAATGTTCTCTCTTACGAATTTCCTGCTGAATTCCAGCCTTTGCACAGTTTCTTTTGAATCTGCGTAAAGCACTGTCCAATGTTTCGTTTTCTTTAACGATTACGTTTGACATAGCTCACCCTTACCTCCCTCCAGTTGCGTATTGCGCTATACAACTGTAGGTTTATTTTCACATAGCACTGTTAACAGTATAGCATATTTTCTCAATTCGTCAATAATTATTTTAAAATTTTACGACATATGTGCTGCCAATATATTCCCCTGTAAGATCCAGATCATTTAAAATCCATGGAACCAAATTCTCACTAGCATTATGAATACGTTCCATCCCTTCTTCGGTTACAATTTGATTAAATGATTCCGGATCATTTTTAACTTCCAAAGCTGGAAGCACAAAAATATCATCATCCGTATAAGTAATACAAGTTGGTGTTAAAGAGAAACCTGTAATTTTTGCTTTCTTGCTGCCTTCTTTATTAATAATGACATCCAGAATCACACTTATATCATTATCAATACCAGATGACGTTTTATATTGTTCACAGCCTAAAAACGTCCCAAGAGAATAGATTGCAATTCCTTTTTTATCAGATCCATCTGTATCTTTTAATGTGCGAATTTCCATCGGCTGAACTGCATAAGGTTCTGTACCAATAATAATATCTGCACCTGCTTCGAACAACTGATCAAAAAGTTCTTTTCGTTCTTCTTCTGGTTTAAAAGAACTAACTTCACCACCGTAAATCATGGCTACAACGAAATCGGCACCCGAACGTCGCATCGAACGGACATCCGAAATCATCTGTTCGATTTTGGATGCATCATAATTATCCAAGTGATTAATCGCAAATTCATCATCACTGTTAAGTGTTTTGTTTAATCCATTTGTATATGCCAGATAACCAATCTTAAGACCTTCTGTAGAGACAATATTATAACGTTTATCCTGAACGGTTTTGACCGTTCCTACAGATTGCAAACCCGCTTTATCCAGATAATCCAATGTAGCCTTGACACCAGAATATCCAAAATCCCCTGAATGATCATTCGCTGTCTGAACCATTGAAATACCAGCGTCTTTCATATTTTTTGCAGCAACTTCCGGTACATTATACAGAAATCCTGCTGTTCCATACTGGTCAAAAACCTCTTCGTAATCTTCGTCCGGTCCTGCCATAACAGCTTCAAGGTTGGCAGCTACATAATTTGAAGACTTAAGATAACGACTTATATAACGAAAACTTTCAGAAAAATCAAAACTTTCGGAGGATTCATTATAATAACGTTCTAATTGACCACTTTCAAATGTGATATCACCAACAAATGATAATTTAATTTCCTGGTGACTCACACTTGAAACATAATCCATAACCTGATTCTCAACAGATAAACTGTCCAATGTCACTTTATCATTGGCTTTAAGTTTACCACTGCCCTCACTGATTTCATACGCATATTTTCCAATTGCTTCACTTGCATAAATATCTGATATGATATAAAATCCGATAAAAAATGCAGCACACATACCTACATAAAGGAGTCTTTTAATTTCATTCATAGGTTCTCCTCCATAAGGTCAGACTCATTAGTGAATCTGAGATTCAAGAACAACTTTTGCCTCTGCCAATGCAGCATCAATACCTGCTGGATTTTTACCGCCAGCCTGAGCCATATTTGGACGACCGCCGCCACCGCCGCCAACAAGTTTAGCAATCGATTTAATCATATTGCCGGCATGTGCACCTTTTGTAATAGCACCATCTGTTGCCATTGTAATTAAGTTTACTTTATTATCTGCAGCAGATGCAAGAACAATTACACCGTCACCCATCTTTTCTTTCAGCTGGTCACCGAGATTTCTAAGGCCATTCATATCTACATTATCAATCTTCACTGCAAGTAATTTTACGCCTGCAACTTCGATGACCTGATCCATAACATCACCCATAGCATCTTTGGCCATCTGATTTTTAAGCTTATCATTTTCACGATGTGCTTCTTTAAGTTCATCCTGAAGTGTTTCAATACGACGTACAAGCTGTGCAGGTTCGCATTTTGCAGCAGCTGCAGCTGCATTAAGAGATGCTTCGATATTATTGTAATATTCAACAACCCCCTGACCTGTAAGAGCTTCAATACGACGAACGCCTGCAGCTACACCAGCTTCAGATACGATCTTAAATAACGCGATTGTTGCTGTATTAGATACATGAGTACCACCACAAAGTTCTTTAGAGAAATCGCCCATGGATACAACACGTACATCATCTGCGTATTTTTCACCAAACAATGCCATGGCACCTGTTTTCTTAGCGTCTTCAATATTCATTACTTTTGTAAGCACAGGAAGTGCAGCTGCAATTTCTGCATTGACAATATCTTCAACTTTTTTGATTTCTTCTGCAGACATCGCAGAGAAATGTGTAAAGTCGAAACGAAGATGTTTGTCATTGTTGCTGGAACCTGCCTGTTCAACATGGTTTCCAAGAACTGTCTTTAATGCTTTCTGAAGTAAATGTGTTGCGCTGTGGTTTTTACATGTAGCCGCACGTTTTGCTTCATTTACAGAAAGTGTTACGGTATCCCCTGTTTTAAACATACCTGCTGTTACAGTTCCAACATGTCCAATCTTTCCTCCCTGAAGTTTGATCGTATCTTTAACTTCAAAGACACTGTCTCCAAGTGTAATTACACCATGGTCACCTTCCTGACCACCGCTTGTTGCATAAAATGGTGTCTTTTCTGTAAAAATTGTACCATTCTGACCATCTACAAGAGCTTCAACAATCTCAGATTCTGTCGTAAGAACAGTCACTGGAGATTCGAATGTTAAGTAATCATAACCTACAAATTCAGATGTGACCGCAGCATCGATGGACTGATATACAGTAACATCCGCACCCATATAGTTTGAAACTTTACGTGCTGCACGTGCTTTATCCTTCTGTTCTTTCATTGCTGCAGCAAAACCTGCTTCATCGATAGTGATTCCGTCTTCTTCAAGAATTTCTTCTGTAAGATCCATTGGGAATCCATAAGTATCATATAATTTAAATGCATCTGTTCCTGAAAGAACTTTTTCACCTTTTGCAAGAAGTTCTTCTTTCATATCAGCAAGAATGTTTAAGCCCTGGTCGATTGTTTTATTAAATTTTTCTTCTTCTTCTGTAATCACACGTGTGATGAATTCCTGACGTTCATCGAGTTCCGGATAACCATCTTTAGATACAGCAATAACAACTTTACTTAATCCGGACAAGAAGTTACCCTGAATACCAAGAAGACGGCCATGACGTGCTGCACGACGAAGAAGACGACGAAGAACATAGCCGCGACCTTCATTGGATGGCATAATACCATCAGAAACCATAAATGTTACAGAACGTATATGGTCTGTGATCAAACGGATAGATACGTCTTTATCGGCATTTTCTTTATAAACTGCACCGGCAAGACGACATACTTCTTCGCGAAGTGCTTTTAATGTATCTACATCAAAGATAGAATCTACATCCTGTACAACAGATGCAAGACGTTCGAGACCCATACCTGTATCAATGTTTTTATGTTCAAGTGTTTCGTAATTTCCATTGCCATCATTATTAAACTGAGTAAATACGTTGTTCCAGATTTCCATGAAACGATCACATTCACAACCGACTGTACAATCCGGACTGCCACAACCGTATTTTTCACCACGATCATAGTAAATTTCAGAACATGGACCACAAGGACCTGCACCATGTTCCCAGAAGTTATCTTCTTTTCCAAAACGGAAAATTCTTTCCGGAGCAATGCCCATCTCTTTATTCCAGATATCAAATGCTTCATCATCATCAACATACACGGATGGATA
>JAFOYH010000109.1 GCA_017391465.1 Lachnospiraceae bacterium
CAACATCAACCATTGGTTTATATTTTTATTTTATTATAAACTTGTATTCTGTCTTTGTCCTGTATGCTTCATCTTTTTTACATATACAGGATTGGAAATTCTTATGATTTAATGAATCCGGAAAATATTGTGTTTCAAAACAAATCCCCTGATTCTTTTGATAAACAACGCCATCTTTGCCCGGCTCATTTTCCACAAAATTCGCTGTATACACCTGAACCCCCGGTAAATCTGTAAAAACTTCCATGCATATACCGCTATCTTCAGACATCAGCTCTGCAACTTTTTCAAATTTCCCATGGTTGTTCAATACCCAGTTATGGTCATAGCCATTTCCAAGCTTTAGTGCTTCATAATCATTATCAATTTCCAGTCCTACTTTCTTTCCTGCACGAAAATCCATAGGCGTCTTTTCTACGGGTACAATCTCACCTGTTGGAATTAATTCTGCATTTGTTCTGGTAAACCCATCGGCATCAATCCACATAATCTGATCACGCACGGTGCCGCTCTCATGACCACACAGGTTAAAATAACTATGATTCGTCATATTGATCGGCGTATCCTGATCTGTTACCGCAAAATAATGAATAAGAATACCGTTATCCTCAGTTAATGTATATTGAACGTCTACATCAACATTCCCCGGATATCCCTGATCGCCATCCGGACTATGCAATGAAAATGTTATACTGTTTTCGGTTGTTTCTTTGACTTTCCAAATTCTGAAACTCCAAAAATCATACCCACTGTGCAAATTATTATTGCCATTATTCTTATCCAGGCAATAGACAATGCCATTATATTCAAAAGATGCGTTACCAATTCGGTTCGCATGCCTTCCTACGGTAGCTCCAAAAAAAGTCCCCGCAGGTCCTTCATATCCCATCGGATCATCATACCCAAGAACAACATCTCTCTTTTTCTGATTTCTATCCGGAATAATCAGTTTCTGCAAAGTGGCACCAAAATCAGAAACATGCATTTCCATGCCATTTTTATTTTCAAAAATATATAATGTTGCAGATTCACCTTTCTTATTACTTCCAAACGCTTTAATTTTCATAAATTCACCTTCCACGCAAAGAATTACATGGTATTAGAATACCCTTCAGATCGTATCCTACTTATTAACCTCTTGAATAAAACGCAAAAACGCATCCATGCCTTCTGAATTATTTTTGTATACACCCGCATCTTCCAATACAGCAGCAAAAACTTTACCTGTTTCTTTTAAAAGAATATCCAAAGCATTTTCATGTGTAAATGTATACTGTTTTTTCAATTCTTCAATCCATAATGCATGTTTTTCCAATGTTTCATCTGTCGAAACATCTTTGCCTTCACAGACTGCCTGAGCCAAATCAGTCAATTCCTGTTTTAAACGGCTTGGCAAAACAGCAAGTCCCATAACCTCAATAAGACCAATGTTTTCTTTTTTAATATGATGCTTATCTGCATGTGGATGGAAAACTCCCAGAGGATGCTCTTGCGTCGTAATATTACAGCGCAGCACAAGATCCAGTTCATAATCGGCACCCCTGCGACGGGCAATTGGTGTAATCGTATTGTGTGGCTGGTCGTCCGAATAAGCAACAATGCTGACCGTTTCATCCGAATAACCGCGCCATTTTTTGAGAATTTTGTCGGCTAATTCTGCAACGCGTTCCGGATCGCTTCCACATAAACGAATCACGCTCATTGGCCAGTTTACAATGCCAGCCTGTACATCCTCAAAGCCTTTAAAAACAACACTCTGCTTTACAGGTGCTGTTTCCATGGCAAAGGTATAATGACCACCCTGGAAATGTTCATGGCTGAGAATGGAACCGCCAACAATCGGCAGATCTGCATTCGATCCCACAAAATAATGTGGAAAAATTCTTACAAAATCAAGAAGTTTCTGGAAAGCAGACTTATCAATCTTCATAGGAATATGTTCTGCATTAAACACGATACAATGCTCGTTATAATAAACATATGGCGAATATTGTAAGCACCAGTCTGCACCACAGATTTCAATCGGTACGATTCTGTGATTTGCTCGTGCCGGATGGTTCATACGTCCGGCATAACCCTCATTTTCCTTGCAAAGCTGACACTTTGGATATGCCGTCTGAGGCGCATTTTTTGCCGCTGCAATAGCCTTTGGATCTTTCTCCGGTTTGGACAGATTGATGGTGATATCCAGCTCTCCATATTCACTTTCATATTTCCAACGCATATCTTTCGCAATACGATAACGGCGGATATAATCTGTATCGCAGCTAAATTTATAATACCAATCCGTAGCCTTTACCGGATCTTCTGAATATAAATGGTTAAAAATTCCAATGACTTCTCGCGGCATTGGTGTAATAGCACCCATAATACGTGTATCAAAAATATCTCTGGCTGTTATTCCATCGTCGCACAAGCCTTTTTTTACCGCATAATCTAAAATACCGCCTAATATTTCTTCCAGATTCTCCGTCTGAGCTTCTTCCGAAGGTGAATAATCATCCAATCTGAGAATATCCAGTAAACGATTAACCAATACCTGATGATCTACAGGTTCAGCAAGACCATTATTCATTGCATAGGATATTAAAGAATCAATATATGTTTCTATTTTCATTCTTGAACCTCCATTTCCACACCGCCCTGCGGACGAATAGAAAGCACATGACAAGCCCCTTCTCCAAGAACTCCATCGATGCTGGCAACAAAACTGTCAAGAATGTCAAATGGTACAAACGCTTGAACAGTTCCTGCAAAGCCACCGCCATGAACACGATATGCACCACGACCATCTAAATAATGTTCACACAGTGTCAGAGCAATCGCTACATCCTGATGTTCTTTATAACCTGCTGGAATAACATTCTGTAAATACATATAAGAAGAGTATCCACTCTCTTTAATTAACTTTAAGAATGTTTCAAAATCTCCTTTTTCCAGTGCTTCCACCTGTTTAGGTACACGTGCATTTTCCTGATAAAAATGAATGGCACGCATGACCGCTCGATCACCACATTTTTCGCGTAAAGCCGGAATACTGGCGAAAAATTCTTTTTCATCAATTTGTGACAACACATCTTTACCAAAACATGCACATACGGCCTTTATTTCATTTGGAATGGCTGCGTATTCATCTGTAAGATCTGCATGACTTGCCTGAGTATCAATAATACATAATGCATGACCACATGTCGAAAAATCAAATTTTACGGGTTTTATCTGTGGATTGTCTTTTTCATAAAAATCAATCGTTACCAAATTGCCCACAGCGGACGCTGTCTGATCCATCAGACCGCATGGTTTTCCAAAAAACACATTTTCAGCATATTGACCAATCTGGGCTATTTCCGCCTGAGAAATTTTTGAACAAAAGAAAAGGTGATTGATAATGGTTCCAATCAGCACTTCATAAGCAGCAGATGACGACAAACCGCTGCCTGGCAGCACTGTAGATTCACAGTAAGCATCAAACCCCTTAACCTTACAACCTAACTCTGTAAATCGGGCAGCCACACCACGAATCAGAGCTGGTGTTGTATTGACCTCATCTTCTCTAGGTGTTCGTTCGTTCACATCCACTTCACACATCGGGTAACCTTTAGAGAGGATGCGAATCTTATCTGTATCATTTAATCGAACTGCAGCTACTGTGTCTAAATTAACTGCAGCTGCCAAAACGCGTCCGCGTTGATGATCCGTATGATTGCCACCAATCTCGGTACGACCCGGTGCAGAAAAATATCGTTCCGGCATACCTCCAAATGCTGAAGCAAAACCGGCATCGAGATCATTCTTTTTTGCTGAATCCAAATAAAGTTCAGGTATGATCATTTCTATTTCCTCCAATAATTAAATCTTTTGTCTATACTTATCAACAACACGCTAAAAAATAATGAACCGCCTGTATATACAGGCGGTTCTGTAAAAATACAGGTTATTGCAATTTCTGCCATCCTGCATAAAGCATTATATCTGATTCTATAATATCACTATTTACATCCCACAATTCATAACATGCACTATCTTTGTACCAACCTGTAAAAAGATAGCCTTCTCGAGTCGGTGGTTCTGGTTCTTCTAAAAGCTCACCATACATCTGATTGTTTGCCATGACATCCGTACCACCGCATG
>JAFOYH010000135.1 GCA_017391465.1 Lachnospiraceae bacterium
TAAAAAAAGAAGGCTCATAGTGTGTTCACTACAAACCTTCTTATTAATCAGCGCTTTACATCATTCCCATGCCGCCCTGTGGCATGCCCATTGGAGGCATATCTGATTTGATTTCTGCAACAACAGATTCTGTTGTAAGAAGTGTGGAAGCCACACTTGTTGCATTCTGAAGTGCACTGCGTGTTACTTTTGCAGGGTCAATGATACCTGCTTCAACCATATTCACGTATGCTTCTTTAAGTGCATCAAAACCAAATCCCGGTTCGCTTTCACGAACTTTATTGATAATAACAGCACCTTCAAGACCAGCATTTGCTGCAATATGGAACAATGGTGCTTCAAGTGCTTTAAGTACAACGTTGGCACCTGTTCTTTCATCACCGGATAATTCTTTGGCAAGTTCTGCAACTTTTTTGGAAGCATGAATATATGCAGAACCACCACCACAGATGATACCTTCTTCAACGGCTGCACGTGTTGCTGCAAGGGCATCTTCCATACGAAGTTTCTTTTCTTTCATTTCTGTTTCTGTGGCTGCACCAACTTTGATCACACCAACACCACCGGAAAGTTTTGCAAGTCTTTCGAGTAATTTTTCTTTATCGAATTCAGATGTTGTTTCATTCGCCTGCATCTGAATCTGAGCACAACGTGCAGAAATAGCATCTGGATCGCCCATACCATCAACAATGATTGTATTTTCTTTTTCAACTTTAACAGATTTTGCACGACCAAGGAGATCAAGTGTCGCATCTTTCAATTCATAACCAAGTTCTTCAGAAATTACCGCACCACCTGTAAGGATTGCAATATCCTGAAGCATTGCTTTACGACGATCGCCAAAACCAGGTGCTTTCACAGCAACGACAGAGAATACACCTTTTAATTTATTAACAACAAGTGTTGCAAGTGCTTCACCTTCAATGTCTTCAGCAATAATTAAAAGTTTAGCGCCTGTCTGAACAATCTGTTCGAGCACAGGAAGAATTTCCTGAATATTGGAAATCTTTTTATCTGTAATAAGGATATATGGATTATCAAGAACTGCAACCATCTTGTCCATATCTGTTGCCATATATGCAGAAAGGTAACCACGATCAAACTGCATACCTTCAACAAGTTCAAGTTCAGTCTGCATTGTCTTGGATTCTTCAATCGTAATAACACCATTTGTAGAAACCTTATCCATTGCTTCAGCAACCATTTCACCAACCTGTTCATCTCCTGCAGAAATTGCAGCTACTTTGGCAATCTGGTCTTTACCATTGATTGTAGAACTCATTTCCTGAATCGCTTCTACTGCACATGCTGTTGCTTTCTGCATACCTTTTCTTAAAATGATTGGATTTGCACCCGCAGCAAGGTTCTTCATACCTTCATTGATCATTGCCTGCGCAAGAACCGTTGCTGTTGTTGTACCATCACCAGCAACATCGTTTGTTTTTGTAGCAACTTCTTTAACGATCTGTGCACCCATGTTTTCGAATGCATCTTCAAGTTCAATATCTTTTGCAATAGTTACACCGTCATTTGTGACCAATGGTGTACCATATGTTTTGTCAAGGACAACATTTCTTCCTTTTGGTCCTAATGTTACACGAACTGTATTTGCTAACTGATTCACACCTGCTTCAAGCGCTTTTCTCGCTTCAGCACCGTATTTAATTTCTTTTGCCATGTCTCATCTACCTCCAAATTTGAAATTATTCAACAACTGCTAAAATATCAGACTGACGAACGATCATAAATTCTTCACCGTCCAGCTTCACTTCTGTTCCGGAATATTTGGAATAAATAACTTTCTGTCCAACAGATACTTCCATTTTTACTTCTTTACCATCAACAATACCACCAGGACCAACAGCAATGATTTCTGCTTCCTGTGGTTTTTCTTTTGCCTGACCGGTTAACACAATACCAGATTTTGTTGTTTCTTCTGCTACAAGCTGTTTTAATACGACTCTGTCACCCAATGGTCTTAATTTCATATCTATTTCCTCCTGACAAACGTTTCACCTTTATTAGCACTCCATCTTTATGAGTGCTAAATATGAGTATATATTATTTTATTCGCTTTTAAGTTGCAACCTTAAAAAATCCTGTATTTTATAATATATTCACATATATCTTAAAATATCTCTTGTTTTCTCATTTTTTCTCTGTATTTTAATTGAAAGACATTTTTCAAAATCTGTTTCATTCAAATGCTAAAATTAAGGGATGCGAGATTCATCGCATCCCTGATTATCTGTTATTATTTAGGCAGTTTAAAAGAACTCTTCAATGATACAATACGGTTGAATACCAATGCATCCGGCTGACTGTCTTTTTCATCAACGCAGAAATATCCATTACGAACAAACTGGAAACTGTCTCCGGATTTTGCATCTGCAAGAGATGGTTCAAGATAACAGTTTTCAAGGATTGTTAAGGAGTTTGGATTTAAATTCAAAGAGCCATCTTCGTTATATACGCCTTTTTCTTCATCTACAAGGTTTTCGTAAAGACGAACAGTTGCTTTAACTGCAGTTGGAGCTGCAACCCAGTGAATTGTTCCTTTGACTTTACGTCCTGTAAATCCGTTACCGCTGCGTGTTTCCGGATCATAAGTACAGTGAATTTCTGTGACATTGCCATCTTCATCTTTCTTATAATCCACACATTTAACAAAGTATGCATTCATCAAACGTACTTCGTTGCCTGGGAAAAGACGGAAATATTTCTTAGGAGGTTCTTCCATGAAGTCTTCTCTCTCGATATAGAGTTCACGGCAGAATGGCACCTGACGAACGCCCATCTCTTCGTTTTCCTGATTATTAACTACGTCAAAATATTCAACCTGATCTTCCGGATAGTTATCAATGATAACTTTAACCGGATCCAAAATTGCCATGACACGCGGTTTTTTCGTTTTAAGGTCATCACGGATACAGTATTCAAGCATCGCATAATCAACAGAACTGTTGCTCTTAGAAACCCCACAAAGTTCCATAAATGTACGGATAGATTCCGGTGTAAAGCCACGACGACGAAGTGCTGCAATTGTAACAAGACGCGGATCATCCCAGCCGTCTACAATACCTTCATCAACAAGACGTTTGATGTAACGTTTTCCTGTAACAACGTTTGTTAAATACATCTTCGCAAATTCGATCTGCTTTGGCGGTTCTGCATATTCAAGCTCACGAACAACCCAGTCATATAATGGACGGTGATCTTCGAATTCCAATGTACAGATGGAATGAGAAATGCCTTCAATAGCATCTTCGATTGGATGTGCAAAATCATACATAGGATAGATACACCATGCATCACCTGTATTATGATGTGTCATACGTGCAACACGATAGATAACCGGATCACGCATGTTGATGTTTGGTGATGTCATGTCGATCTTTGCACGAAGCACTTTGGATCCGTCCGGAAATTCACCATTCTTCATCGCTTCAAACAATGCAAGGTTTTCTTCGATGGAACGGTTTCTGTATGGACTTTCTTTTCCAGGTTCTTTTAAAGTTCCTCTATATTCGCGGATTTCTTCAGCACTGAGATCACATACGAAGGCTTTCCCTTTTTTAATTAATTTCACAGCCGCTTCGTACATCTCCTGGAAATAGTTGGATGCAAAACGTACTTCGCCTTCATATTTTGCACCAAGCCATTCTACGTCTTTAATGATAGACTGAACGAATTCTGTTTTTTCTTTAGTTGGGTTTGTATCGTCAAAACGAAGGTTGAATTTACCATCGTATTTCTGAGCCAAGCCATAGTTTAATAAAATAGACTTTGCATGTCCAATATGCAAATAACCATTCGGTTCTGGAGGGAATCGTGTTGCAACGGTATGAACATGTCCTTCCTGTAAGTCTTTATCAATAATCTGTTCAATAAAATTTTTTGATACAACGCTATCTTTTTCTTCCATAACATTTGCCTCCTGCAATTCGTATCTTATATTGTATCATAGATTACACAGTTTGTCTTCCATTTATTCAGATTTCGCCTGTGTCATCTCTTCATGTTCCTGCTTAAGTTCCTGATATAACTGCCATGAATTCCATCGTGCATTTGAAGGTGTTAATACGGCTTTATAATTAATTTTTGCAATACCTTCTTTACGCATACTTTGAAGAAACAAATCGATACGATGACTTGTGAATCCGCGCATAACCATCATTTCATCATCAAAATCCTGAACTTCTGCATTCGGATTTTCCAAGGTGATATCTTTAAGTCCGGCAAGCAAACCTACCGGCTTTGAATAATCTGTTTTATCAATGACACGAATACGCATTCCCATGCGTACCATGAGCATTTTTAACTTACGTCCTTTTTCGTTATCCATATTATATAAAAGTACGGTCTCACCACTTGGTTTAATCATAAAAAAACCTCCTTTATTACTAATAACAAAAAAACCTTGTAAATCAACTCGGATCTACAAGGTTTTCCAAGCTGATGAGCGGACTTGAACCGCCGACCTCATCCTTACCAAGGATGCGCGCTACCGACTGTGCCACATCAGCATTTACAAACTGCCTAATAAATATAATATAAATAAATAAAAATGTCAACCATTTTGTCAGTCGCCTTCATCGTATAATGATTATTTATCCATGTCATTTAAGATAAGCTGTAATTTATTTTTAATACGATGTAAGGCATTATCAATGGATTTTTCTTTTTTACCAAGACGGTCTGCCATTTGAACATAACTGTAACCTTTTAAAAACAAGTCCAGAACCGCAGCCTCTAAAGAACTCAGTTTTTGAGTCAGTTTTTGCTGGATCAGCCACATACGTTCACGATCAATAATGGTTTCTTCCGGATTGAGTATTGCCGAGGAAACTCTGTTTTCTTCGAATTCAAAATCATCGGAATGACTTAACGATATGTAGCCATTTAACGGGCTGTGCTTCTTTCTTCCAGCCATAGTCACTGCAGAATAAATCTGACGTTCAATACATAATTTGGCAAATGAATAAAACGAAGAATCACGATCTGTCTGATAGTCCTGAACCGCTTTAAAAAGGCCAATCATCCCTTCCTGAATCAAATCCTCTGTTTCTCCGCCAATCAAAAACATCGATCTGGACTTTTTGATCACTAATGGTTTGTATTTATTCATGATATGATCCAATGCCGCCGGGTCTCCCAGACGGCATTGTTCGATAAGTTTTTCATCGCTATTTAAATCATTCATTAATTCATCCTCTGACGAACAATCTCATATGCCAATACACCTGCAGCAACCGATGCATTCAGAGAATCAATATCCCCTTTCATCGGAATGGATGCAATAAAGTCACACTTTTCGCGGACAAGACGGCTCACGCCATCGCCTTCATTGCCGACAACCAAGCCGATCGCACCCTTTAAGTTCAAACGATACATCACTTCGCCGCCCATATCTGCACATACAAACCAGAGACCTTCTTTTTTTAACTGATCGATGGTCTGTCCGAGATTCGATACTTTGGCAACCGGTGTATAATTCAAAGCACCTGCAGATGTTTTTGCAACAGTCGCTGTCAGTCCTACCGCACGATGTTTTGGAATAATGACACCGTGAGCACCTGCAAGATTGGCTGTACGGATAATAGCCCCAAGATTATGCGGATCTTCAATACCATCCAAAACAAATACA
>JAFOYH010000083.1 GCA_017391465.1 Lachnospiraceae bacterium
AGAATGGACAGTAGAACAGATGGAAGAAAAATTACCAGCTAACGTTAAGAGAGATCTTGCAACAAAGAACATTAAATTTGTTACAATCGATGCTACTAAGATCGCTCGTGAACTTGGTCTTGGTAACAGAACAAACTCTGTTCTTCAGGCAGCATTCTTCAACTTAACAGGTATTATTCCAATTGAAGACGCTGTTAAATACATGAAAGAAATGATTACAAAATCTTACGGCAAGAAGGGTGAAGACATCGTTGCTATGAACCATGCAGCTGTTGATGCAGGTCTTACAGGTGCTGTTGAAATCCCAGTTCCAGCTGAATGGGCTAATGCTGTTGATGCTGAAAAAGTTATTGATGAATCTATCCCAGAATTCGTAAGAAACGTAGTATTCCCAATGAACGCTTGTAAAGGTGATGACCTTCCAGTTTCCATGTACCTTGGAAGAGAAGATGGTCACTTTGAATGTGGTACATCTGCATACGAAAAACGTGGTGTAGCATCTATGGTTCCTGCATGGGATTCCTCCAAATGTATTCAGTGTAACCAGTGTTCTTACGTATGTCCACACGCTACAATTCGTCCAATCCTCTTAACAGCTGAAGAAGTTGCTGCAGCTCCAGAAGGATTTGGTGCAGTTGCTGGTAAAGGTAAAGGCGTAGATCAGTACTCCTACAAGATGCAGGTATCTCCACTTGACTGTCTTGGTTGTGGAAGCTGTGTAAACGTTTGTCCAGCTAAAGACAAAGCGATTAAGATGGTTCCAGCATCTACTCAGGAAGCAGAAATTGCTAACTGGACATATGCTATGAGCGTAGCTCCAAAAGCTAACCCAATGGATAAATACTCCGTTAAAGGTTCTCAGTTCGAACAGCCATTACTCGAGTTCTCCGGAGCTTGTGCTGGTTGTGGTGAAACACCATATGCTAAATTAATCACACAGTTCTTTGGTGATCGTATGTTTGTAGCTAACGCTACAGGATGTTCCTCTATCTGGGGTGCTTCCACACCATCCATGCCATATACAAAGAACCACAAAGGACAGGGTCCAGCATGGTGTAACTCCTTATTCGAAGACAACGCTGAATTCGGTTTAGGTATGTACTTAGGTCAGAAACAGCGTAGACAGCTTCTTGCTGATCAGATTAAAGCTGCAGCAGAAAAAGCTGAAGGTACAGTGAAAGAAGCTATGGAAAACTGGCTTGCAACAATGAACTTGGGTGATGAATCTAAAGTTTCTTCTGCTGCATTATTAGAAGCTGTTAAAGCTTGCCAGTGTGATGGCGAAGTTAAAGCTGCTTGCGAAGCAATCGAAGCTAACGCTGACTTACTCGTTAAGAAATCTCAGTGGATCTTCGGTGGTGACGGATGGGCTTACGATATCGGTTACGGCGGTGTAGACCACGTATTAGCTTCCGGCGAAGACGTTAACATTTTCGTATACGATACAGAAGTTTACTCCAACACAGGTGGTCAGGCTTCCAAAGCTACACCAGTTGGTGCTGTAGCTAAATTCGCTGCTTCCGGTATGAAACAGAAGAAGAAAGACCTTGGTATGATGGCTGTTTCCTATGGTTATGTATACGTAGCTCAGGTAGCTATGGGTGCTAACATGGCTCAGTTTGCTAAAGCTCTTAAAGAAGCTGAAGCTTATCCAGGTCCATCCTTAATTATCGCTTATGCTCCATGTATCAACCATGGTATCAAAGGTGGTATGTCCGGTGCTCAGACAAGAATTAAAGAAGCTGTAGCATGTGGTTACTGGAATATGTGGAGATACAACCCAGCTCTTAAAGCTGAAGGTAAGAATCCATTCATCCTTGATTCTACTAAAGAACCTAAGTATGAAGATTTCAGAGCATTCATGATGAATGAAACACGTTATGCTTCTCTTAAGAAAGGCTTCCCAGAAATCGCTGAAAGCTTATTCGTTAAGACAGAAGAAGATGCTAAAGAAAGACTTGCTAGCTACATCAATTTAGCTGACTAATTCTTAATTGGTATCGCATAATATAAAATAATCAAGCGCCGTCTGGTTTATCCAGGCGGCGCTTTTTGTTTGATTAAAAATGTGAAAATGAAATTGTAAAAATAAAAGACTATTTTTGTTTTGATTCCATGGACATATTTGTTTCTTTTGTGTCTTCTGTTGCAGAATCCGCAGCATTATTTAATGTAGAGTCTTCAAGAGAAGAAGTGTTCTCGGAAGCATCTGGAGTCGTTGGACTATCTGTTTCATTAATACCGTTAACACCAGGAAGATTTAAATTATCCTGACCAAAAAGAGAAGTTTCGACATTGTTTTTATCGCGTAAATAGGCACTCATAAGGGTGTCTTCACGATAACGTAAAACCGCAGTGGTACCGTCAGCCAAACTATAGACTTCGATCGATTCTTTTTCGGCCAGGCTCTTGTCGCTTCCTCCGAGTAAATCTTCAATATCATTGCGTTTCATTCCAGAATAAAGTCCTCGTACATGTTCTGCGGTAAGGTCCGTACGAGCTTGAGTACCACTTGTGTTTGTGCTTCCACACCCTGTAAGAAGAAATGACATACAAAGTGAAAAGATCCAAAGAGAATATTTCTTGTTTGCATGATTTTTCAGGTAAAAGTTCATGTGTATTACCTCCTATATTGAATTGAAAAGATAATAGTATTATGGACTTTCTGATAAAAAATATGTATTTATTCAAAATAGAAAAGAATAAAGAATGTTTATAAATAGAAACAGGCATCTCAAAGTTGGATTTGAGATGCCTTGTCATTTAATTATAAGATAAACTATCGGATGGATAGAAAGGATCGCTCGTCACATCAATACCAAGTTTACGTAATGTTTGTTCGTCATTGCGAGTGAGCATAATTGTGGAATGAGCCTGTAAGCCCTGAAGTTTACTTAAATTATCCATAGCTACTTGAGCAACCGGATTGGTCACAGCGCTGATGCTTAAAGCAATTAAGATCTCCTCGCTGTTTAATGCAGTGTATTTGTTGTGTAAATGTGTACCTTTAAGGTTGATCATTGGTTCTAAAATGTTATGGGAGATTAAAGGAATCTCATCAGCAATGCCAGCAAGATACTTAATAGCATTTAAAATCATAGCACCACAGGCGCTCATAAGTTCTGATTTACGTCCGGTAATGATCTTGCCGTCGTCAAGCTGGATTGCAGTAACAGAACAAATATCGTTATTGATAAGAATGCCTTTATATTTTTCGGCTAAAGTACGTGCAGGAATAACAACAGCACGATCTTCCTGTTTCAGCTCCATCTGTTCCATAATCATGTGCATGCGATTCATGGCATCTTCATTGATCAATCCTTTTTTGTAATCACAGGATGTTTTAAAATAGCGACGGATGATTTCCTGACGGGAAGCTTCCTGTACAACTTCATCATCTACGATACCAAATCCAATACGGTTTACACCCATGTCTGTTGGTGATTTATAAACAGATGGTTCATTGGTAATACGTTCAATGATTCGACGAACAACAGGGAACATTTCAACGTCACGATTATAGTTTGTTGCAACTTCGCCATACGCTTCAAAATGAAAAGAGTCGATCATATTGATGTCGCTTAAATCAACAGTTGCCGCTTCATAAGCCACATTTAAAGGATGTTTTAATGGGACATTCCAAACTGGGAATGTTTCAAACTTGGAATAGCCTGCTGATTTGCCAAGGCGGTGTTCATGGTAAAGCTGATTGAGGCATGTTGCAAGTTTACCGCTTCCAGGACCGGGTGCAGTAACAACGACAATCGGTTTTGTTGTTGTAATATATGGGTTACGACCATAACCATCACTGCTTACAATCTTTTCGACATCTGTTGGATAACCAAGAATTGCTTCGTGAGTATATACTTTAATATTACGACGTTCAAGTTTATTGATGAAAACAGTAGTTGCAGGCTGACCGCTGTAACGAGTGATGACAACACTGTTTACTTCAAGTCCGTAATCGCGAAGTTCATCGATTAATCGAAGCACATCCATATCATAAGTAATACCAAAATCTCCACGAATTTTATTACGTTCAATATCACCTGCATATACGCAGATGATGATTTCGGACTTATCTTTCAACTGCTGAAGAAGTTTGATTTTTGCATTTTCATCAAAGCCTGGAAGGACACGTTTTGCATGCAGGTCAGAAATCAACTTGCCGCCGAACTCAAGATAAAGCTTATCGTAGTTGTTTACGCGTTCCAAAATGTATTTAGATTGTTCAAGAATATATTTATCCGGATCAAATCCGATCTTCATAACAAGTTCCCCCTGTAATCGTAAAATTTAAAATTACAAACATCGTCTACATTATAACACAAAATGTGACAAACTTACAATTGGGAGTTGATAAAAATCTATTGTTATTTTAATGGAATATATAGTATACTCATATTTACGAAATTTAATTTGTAAGAGGGGTTGTAATGACACATCAACGACAATTAAAAAATGGCATTCGAGTTATTATGGAAGAGATGCCATCGTATCGTTCGGTATCCATTGGTGTATGGATTAAAGCAGGATCCATGTATGAAAATAAGCAGAATAATGGCATGGCACATGTCATTGAACATATGCTTTTTAAAGGTACAAAGAAAAGAAATGCAGCCGATATTGCTAATGAAATGACAGCTATTGGCGGGAATATGGACGCATTTACATGTAAAGACTGTACATGTTATTATGCGAAAACATTAGATATTTATGCGAAGCAGGCATTGGATATCCTTGGTGACATGATCTGCCACTCGCTTTTTGAAGAAAAAGAACTAAAAAAAGAACTGGGTGTTATTTTAGAAGAAATTGATATGTACGAAGATTCTCCTGAGGATCTCGTTCATGAGCACCTTCAGATGGAAGTATGGAAAAATCATGCGTTAGGCTATTTGATTTCCGGAGAAAAGCCGGTTGTTTCATGTTTTGATCGAAAACAGCTGATGGGATTTTTTGAGAAATATTATGTCGGGAATAATATGGTTATTTCGGTGGCAGGACATTTTAATGTGGATGAAATGATGTCATGGATCGAAGAATATTTTTCAGATATTCCAGAAGGAAAAAAGGCTGATCCTGGAAGAGCACCGGAATATTACCCTGTTATATGGAAGAAAGAAAAAGATATTGAACAGAATCATGTTTGTCTTGCATTTAACTGCTGTACAAATATGAGTGAAGAACGCTATGTGATGACAGTTGCCAATAATATATTTGGTGGAAATATGAATTCACGTTTGTTTATGAAGGTGCGTGATGAGATGGGAATGACCTATGCCATTTATTCCTATGGAAGTTCATTTGAACAGGCAGGTTTGTTTCAGATTTATGCTGCTATGCAGCCATCCCAGATGAATCAGGTGCTCGAAGCGATTTTTGTGGAAATTGATCGGGTGATTCGAGAGGGTGTGACACAAAAAGAACTGGACATTGCCATTCAGCAGATTCAGGCGGAATTGATTCTTGGATATGAGAGCAGTTACAATCGAATGAGCGGTCTGGGCAAGTCTCTGCTGATTCGTGACAGAGCTGTTCCTTTGGAGGAAGAACTGGAACGTATCGCGAAAGTTTCGGTGGAAGATGTACGTAGATTCTTTGAAAAATATTTGAAAAAAGAGTATTGTGGAATGGCCATTGTTGGCAGTGATATTGATAATCAGGAGGAATTATGACAAAATACGAGTTTTTATGTGCGTTAAGAGATACATTGACAAATGCATTAACTCCATCACAGGTGGAAGAGCATGTTCAGTATTATACACGCTACATTGATGAACAGATTTCGTTAGGATATTCAGAAGCTCAGGTGCTTTCAGAGCTTGGTGACCCAAGAAGTATTGCACATAATATTATTGATGGAATTGAAGAAGCGGGAAAAGGCAGAGATGGAGCTTCTTACGGGGAGTATGCGTCAAATACAGAATATGTAAATGATCATAATACTACAGACAATGATAAGATTGAAAAACTGAAAGGCTATGGTAAACTTGCAATCATCTTTTTAGTAATTTTTGCAGTTCTCATTGCTGTCACACGTTTGATCATTTGGGCTTTACCAACAATCTTTACATTTGCTGTAATTGTATGGATTTTTAAGAAGCTTAATGGACGATAGGAGCGTAACATGAAAATCAGTATCGTATGCGTTGGCAAGATAAAAGAAAAGTTTTTTCGTTCTGCTATAGATGAATATTCCAAACGATTAAGCCGTTACTGTAAGCTTGAGATCATCGAAGTGACCGATGAAAAGACACCGGATAATGCCAGTGACCATGAAGTGGAACTGATCAAAGATAAAGAGGGCGAACGTATTTTAAAGAATATCGGCGGAGATGCCTATGTCATTGCATTGGCGATTCTTGGTAAGCAGTTGTCTTCGGAAGAACTTGCAGAAAAGATTGAAAAGCTGGGGATTCAGGGGACAAGCCATATTCAGTTGATTATAGGCGGATCTCTTGGTTTATCTGATAAAGTGCTTAAGAGAGCAGATATGCTGCTAAGCTTTTCAAAGATGACATTTCCACACCAGTTAATGCGAGTGGTTCTTTTAGAGCAGATTTACAGAAGTTATCGAATTATCCAGAATGAACCCTATCATAAATAATACAGACTGTGTCGTTAAATGATGAACGAAATAAAAAATTTGAAGAAAGATGGATTCAGCCTTGCGAGTCCATCTTTTTTAATGTATAATATTATCGACAAATTATGATTATTAACAAACGGGAGGAATTAACGATGTCTCAAAGAAAAGATATCCATAAAGTACTGATTATCGGTTCTGGTCCTATTATCATTGGTCAGGCATGTGAATTCGATTATTCAGGTACACAGGCATGTAAAGCGCTTAAAAATCTTGGCTATGAAATCGTGTTGGTAAACTCCAATCCGGCGACGATCATGACAGACCCGGAAATTGCTGATGTTACTTATATCGAACCATTAAATGTAGAAAGAATTGAACAGATTATTGCTAAGGAAAAACCGGATGCGTTGCTTCCAAACCTTGGTGGTCAGTCGGGTCTTAACTTATGTACAGAATTAGCTGAAGCAGGTATTCTTGAAAAATATAACGTAGAAGTTATTGGTGTACAGGTTGATGCCATTGAACGTGGTGAAGACCGTATGGAATTCAAGAAAACCATGGAAAGTCTTGGCATCGAAATGGCGCGCAGTG
>JAFOYH010000068.1 GCA_017391465.1 Lachnospiraceae bacterium
GATTCCGAAGGCAATCTTCCATGTCTTCGTCCAATGAGTCAGATTGCAGGTCGTCTCAGTATTCAGGAAGGTGCAAAGTACCTTGAAAAGAGTTTTGGTGGCCGCGGCATCTTACTTGGTGGTGTACCAGGGGTACAGCGTGGCAAGATTGTCATCGTTGGCGGCGGTATCGCCGGAACGTATGCTGCAAAAGCGGCAGTAGGGATTGATGCACAGGTAACACTTCTGGACATCAACCTGAATCGTCTTGGATATCTTGAAGATGTCTTTGGAGCAACGGTAACAACACTTTACAGTACAGAAGCAAATCTGCGCAAAGCATTGGCAGAAGCCGATCTGGTTATTGGATCTGTCTTAATTCCTGGTGGAAGCACACCAAAATTAATCCGCAGAGAACATTTAGGATTGATGAAAAAAGGTTCTGTTATCGTAGATATTGCTATTGACCAGGGTGGCTGCTGTGAATCTTCCCATGTAACAACGCATGAAAATCCGGTGTACATTGAACAGGATGTTGTTCACTATTGTGTAGGCAATATGCCGGGTGCAGTTCCACATACATCTACCATTGCTTTATCCAACGAAACATTCAAGTACGCACGTATGATGGCGAATTATGGATTGGAAACAGCACTTAAGATGGACGAAGGTCTTGCACATGGTTTGAACATTTACAGTCATAAATGTACAAATAAAAATGTTGCGAAAAGTTTGGGACTTGAATATACCAACGTATATGAAGCTATGTTATAAGAGGCTATCTTATAATTAGGAAGTCATCATAAAGAGCCTGACAGTTTTGCCAGGCTCAAATTATGCCTGAAAAAATGGTGAAAATATATAATAATTAACAAAGTGGCTAATAATTTCGGATTATTCTGGATATTTAGCTGCTTTTTTTAATTGTTTTGAATTAATTAATTTGTGGCTAAAAAAATGAAAAAATGTTGTATTGTTGCTACAATTGTGATAAAATACCCGTAAGATGTCTAATATAAAAAAGGAGGATAAATATGAGCGTTGAATTGTTAGACAAAACCAGAAAGATTAATAAACTGCTCCATAACAACAGTTCTAATATGGTTGTTTTTAATGACATCTGCGAAGTTTTAAGCGATATATTAGAATCCAATATTCTTGTCATCAGTAAAAAAGGAAAAGTTCTTGGAATTAAAAATCGTGCAGGATATCCTTGTATCCAGCAGTTGATTAGTGATAGTGTCGGCGGTCATATTGATCCGATGTTGAATGAACGTTTGCTCAGTGTTTTATCAACAAAAGAGAATGTTAACCTGTTAACTTTAGGATTTTCCTGTGACAATGTGAACACCTATGAAGCAATCATTACACCGATTGAGATTGCGGCAGAGCGTTTAGGCACATTATTTATTTATCGCAGTGATAAGTCTTATACGATTGATGATATTATTTTGAGTGAGTACGGTACAACCGTTGTTGGACTTGAGATGCTTCGTTCTGTGAATGAAGAAAGTGCGGAAGAGTCCAGAAAGCTTCAGATCGTGAAATCCGCCATCAGTACATTATCTTTCTCTGAACTGGAAGCCATTACACATATCTTCGAAGAACTCGATGGCAATGAAGGAATTCTTGTCGCAAGTAAGATTGCTGACAGAGTTGGAATTACACGTTCTGTCATTGTCAATGCCCTGCGCAAGTTTGAGAGTGCCGGGGTTATCGAATCCCGTTCTTCCGGTATGAAAGGAACGTATATTAAAGTCATCAATGATGTTGTATTTGACGAATTAAAAAAACTTAAATAGACATTGGATTTGCACGTAAAAATATTCAAAACATGTAGATAAAGGGCTTGCTTATTGCAAGCCTTTTGTGTTATAATCTTAATTTGTAAAAATATGACACGTGGGCTGATTTTTAAGCGGGTGCCTGAAAGGTCGTTTAAGAAGACGATACCCACGGATGTAAAAACCATGGAGGTATTATTATGAGCGTTATTTCAATGAAACAGTTACTTGAAGCTGGTGTACACTTTGGTCACCAGACAAGAAGATGGAACCCTAAGATGGCTGAGTACATCTACACAGAAAGAAATGGTATCTATATCATCGACTTACAGAAATCTGTAGGTATGGTTGATGATGCATACAATGCAATCAAAGATATCGTTGCTGACGGTGGTACAATTCTTTTCGTAGGTACAAAGAAACAGGCACAGGATGCTATCCGTACAGAAGCAGAACGTTGCGGTATGTACTTCGTTAACCAGAGATGGTTAGGTGGTATGCTTACAAACTTCAAAACAATCCAGGGTCGTATCAACAGACTTAAACAGATCGAAACTATGGCTGAAGATGGTACATTTGAAGTATTACCTAAAAAAGAAGTTATTGAAATCAAAAAAGAATGGGAAAAACTTGAAAAGAACCTTGGCGGTATCAAGGATATGAAGAGAATCCCAGATGCTATCTTCGTAGTAGATCCTAAGAAAGAAAGAATCTGCGTACAGGAAGCTCACGTATTAGGTATTCCATTAATCGGTATCGCTGATACAAACTGTGACCCTGAAGAACTTGATTATGTTATCCCAGGTAACGATGATGCAATCCGTGCAGTTAAATTAATCGTTTCCAAGATGGCTGATGTAGTTATCGAAGCAAACCAGGGCGTTCAGATGAACGATGTTGAAACAGAAGAAGTAGCTGAATAATTCGGGCTCAGGACTTAAAGTGCTGTCTCAAAATTAGTCATAATCTTGAGACAGCTTTTTTAAGCAGACAAATGAAATGTTCCGGCTTAAGATGCCGGGTTACCAATTAATAAAGAAACATTTTATATATGGAGGAGAATGAATCATGGCAACAATTACAGCAGCAATGGTAAAAGAATTAAGAGAACTTACTGGTGCAGGTATGATGGACTGTAAAAAAGCTCTTAATGAAACAAACGGCGACAAAGAAAAAGCAGTTGAATTCTTAAGAGAAAAAGGTCTTGCAGCTATCGCTAAAAAAGCAAACAGAATCGCAGCAGAAGGTCTTGTTGCAACAATCCTTTCTGATGATCATAAAGTTGGCGCAATCGTTGAAGTTAACAGTGAAACAGACTTCGTTGCTAAAAACGCAGTATTCCAGGAATATGTAGGCAGAGTAGCAGCTCAGGCTTTAGCTTCCAACGCTAAAACAGTTGAAGAATTCATGGCAGAAGCTTGGATCGATGATGCTTCCTTAACAGTAGAACAGGCATTATCCCAGAAAATCTCCGTTATCGGTGAAAAATTAAGCATCCGTCGTTTCGAAAAAGTTACAACAGACGGCGTTCTTACAACATACATCCACGGTGGTGGAAAGATTGGTGTTATCGTTGAATTAACAACAGATGCAGCAGCAGAAGCAGTTCTTGAATGTGGTAAAAACGTAGCTATGCAGATCGCAGCTCTTAAACCAGAATATACAAACCGTTCTGAAGTTAGCGCTGATTACATCGCTCACGAAGAAGAAATCCTTCTTGCACAGATCAAAAACGATCCTAAAGAATCCCAGAAACCAGAAAAAGTTATCGCTGGTATGGTTTCCGGTCGTATCAACAAAATGCTTAAAGATATCTGCTTAGTAGATCAGGTATACGTTAAAGCTGAAGATGGCAAACAGACAGTTGGCAAATATGTTGAAGCTGTTGCTAAAGAAGTTGGCACTGCAGTTGCAATCAAAGGTTTCGTTCGTTTCGAAACAGGCGAAGGTATGGAAAAGAAAGAAGAAAACTTCGCTGAAGAAGTTGCAAAACAGATGGCTGGAAACTAATTTTTTCGAGTTCGAAGAACGTAGAAAAAATGTATGTTGGAAGCTATGCAGCGTTGCTTAGCGAATCAAGCC
>JAFOYH010000115.1 GCA_017391465.1 Lachnospiraceae bacterium
GTCGAGGGCATGACCAGATGGCTGGGAATGAGATAGAGAAATGTGAAGATGGAAAGAATTTTCAGTGTGCAGTTTTGAAGGCATATGAGGCGAATACGAAAGTATCCGCTTTTTGTCATTTCAGGAAAAAGAATAAAGGGGAATCATACAACGGCAGTATGCCGGTCTCCAAAACCGTTCATGGGGGTTCGAATCCCTCTTCCCCTGTTTTTAAGACATCGCAAAAGCGGTGTCTTTTTTAAAATCGAATTCTTTGGCAAAGGGGAACTCTTATGAATATACTGGTTATTGATGCGCAAGGTGGGGGTATTGGGAAACAGCTTGTCACAGCAATTAAGAAAAATGTTGAAAATGCTTATATAACCGCCATCGGAACAAATTATTTAGCAACATCTGCTATGTTAAAGGCAGGGGCAGATCAGGCGGCAACCGGCGAAAATGCAATCATTGTGAACAGTCGAAAAGCGGATGTGATCGTCGGACCGATTGGAATAGTTATTGCGGACTCTCTTTTGGGAGAGATTACACCAGCGATGGCAGTTGCTATCGGACAGAGTGATGCAAAACGCATTTTAATTCCGTTAAATCACTGCAACAATGTGGTTGTCGGTGTTCCGGATTTGAATATTGGACGTTTGATTCAGGGGGTTGTTGAGGAATTAAACCGAACAATGTGTAACTGAGATTTATGCGTTCATAATTCCATGATTTACTTAAATAAAATGTTGATTTTTTTTCTCAGGTAATGTATTCTATCCTAGACAGTAGGAAGCTGTTTTATTAATGCACGAAGCATTATTTATGGAACATATGGAATGGGATGAAGTCGTATTATATTAGTTGAATACTGTTTGAATTGTATGCTAAGAAAGCACACTTATTTCCAGAAGGGGATACGTGTGCTTATTTTTATACAGTTAATTTAAAAAAGGGGTTATATTTATGAAAATGAAAAAAACACTTGCAGTACTGCTTGTCGTGAGCATGATGACAAGTATGGCAGCTTGTGGTAAGAACATAGAAGAAAAAAGAACAGAAATTACAGAGAACGGTGTTAAAGACAGTGTCGTGATTGCTATTGGCACGGAACCGGAGACACTGGATCCGACACAAGGCTGGGGTCATGGAAATGCTCCGATTGTACAGAGTACGCTTGTCAAATATACGGCAGATCTGGATTTTGAATATGATCTGGCAACAGATTATAAATTATCCGGAGATGGACTTACATGGACATTTAAGATTCGTGACGATGCCTATTTTACAGATGGCGAAAAGTTAACTGCCGATGATGTTGCCTTTACATTAGAAACCGCAAAGGCAGCCCAGGGTTCTGTTGACCTTACATATATGGAAAGTGCTGTTGCACAGGATGAAACAACGGTGGTTGTTACACTTTCAAAACCAACATCAATTTTCTTAAATACGGTTGCATCGGTGGGAATTGTTCCGGAACATGCTTACAGTGATGACTATGGTATGCAGCCAATCGGTTCCGGTCCGTATAAATTTGTAGAATGGAAACCGCAGGAACAGATTATTTTCACAGCCAATGAAAATTATTATGGCGGTGAACCAAACATTAAAGATGTTACCGTTGTTTTTATGTCCGAGGATGCAGCTCTTGCAGCTGTTCAGGCCGGCAAAGTGGATGTGGCTTATTCGACAGCAACATTGGGTACAACAGAAGTTGCAGGATATGATATTATTGCACTTCCTTCAGCAGACAACCGTGGTTTTACGCTTCCTGTACTTCCAAATGAAGGTAAGACAACAGAAAGTGGAGCACCGATTGGAAATAATGTGACTTGCAATCTTGAAATTCGTCAGGCCATTGCGTATGCCATTGATCGCCAGGCCATTGCAGATTATGTTTTAAATGGATTCGGAAGACCTGCTTACTCTGAAAATGATGGTATGCCATGGAACAATCCGGAAGTTCAGATTGAAACGGATGTTGAATATGCAAAGAAATTATTGGCAGATGCAGGTTGGGCCGATACAGATAAAGATGGTATTATTGAAAAAGATGGATTAAAAGCTGAATTTACATGTGTATATCCTGCAGGAGACTCCGTTCGTCAGGCTGTTGGTATGGCTGCTGCGGAACAGATCAAAGAAATTGGCATTAAAGTGACTTTTGAAGGTATGAGCTGGGATGAAATCATGATGCGTATGTTCTCAGATGCGGTTATGATGGGATGGGGATCTTCGATTCCAAATGAAACCTATTATTTATATCGTTCGGAAGGGGCGTTATTAGATGATTTCTACAATCCGGAAGGTTATATGAATGATGTAACGGACGGATATCTCAATGCAGCGATGGAGGCACTTACTGTTGAAGAAGCCAATGAAAACTGGCAGAAAGCACAGTGGGATGGAACAACAGGGACCGCTATGAAAGGGGAATGTCCTTGGGTTTGGATCGTAAATCTTGATCACGTAACCTATGTTCGCGAAGGGCTTTCTATTGGTGAACAGCCAATTCATGGACATGGACACGGTTTACCATTGATTCAGAACCTGAATGATTGGATTTGGGAATAACATTTTTACATTTGGCCTGTCACTCGTTTGTGACAGGCTCTTTGTTGATAAAATGGAATTGAAAGGGACTTATAGATGATAGAAACTTTAAAAAGACTTGGTTATATTTTTCTGACAAACAGTATAAAGATTATAAGTTTATTGTTTGCAGTAAGCATTATATCCTTTGCGTTGGTCGATGCATCACCGGTGGATCCGGTACAGCAATATATTTTGGGTTTGGGAACTGCTGTGTCACCGGAACAGCGTGCTGAGATTGAAGCCTATTGGGGTGTCAATGAACCTCCGGTAGAGCGATATGTCAATTGGCTTTCAGATTTATTACAGGGAAATCTCGGAGAATCGTTAATTTATCGAAGACCTGTGGCAGATATTATTTCTGAACGATTTGTAAATTCGTTGGCGTTGATGATCTGTGCATGGCTGCTTGCTGGCATTATTGGATTTTTATTGGGCTGTGTCATGGGAATGTATCGAGATCGTCTTCCGGATAAGATTCTAAAAAAAGTATGTTATATATTAAGCTCAGTACCGACGTTTTGGCTGGGGCTTGTATTCTTGTTAGTTTTTGCCGTATGGCTGCGCTGGTTTCCAATCGGATTTTCGTCACCGATTGGCGTCCTTAGCGAAGATGTTACCATTGGACAGAAAATTTATCATTTGATTTTACCGGCATTTACATTAAGTTTAATGTCCTTTGCCAATATTGCATTACATACACGACAGAAATTAATCGATGTTCTGAATAGTGAATATGTTTTGTTTGCGCGTGCCAGAGGGGAAGGAAAATGGACAATTCTTAAAAGACATGGACTTCGAAATATTCTTCTTCCGGCATTGACATTACAGTTTGCATCTTTTGCCGAGTTGTTTGGCGGTTCTGTTATGGCGGAAAATGTATTTAGTTATCCGGGTCTTGGCAGTGCGGTTTCTGCAGCGGGATTAAGTTCGGATGTACCTTTATTGTTAGGTGTTACGTTATTTTCAGCATTATTTGTGTGTGTTGGCAATATGATTGCCAATCTTCTGTATGGGATTGTGGATCCGCAGATTCAGGAGGTGGGCGAATGAGAAAATTAAATCATCGAACAAAAGCTGTGATCTTAACCATTCTTTTGGCTATCCTATTTTGTATAATCTATGCATGCGGTATGCTGATTTCAGAAGATGCAGTTGTTGGAAGTTTTATGGAGGCTAAGCAGGCGCCAAGTCTTACTCATTTTTTCGGAACAGATGCTTTGGGACGTGATCTGTTTTTGCGTACATTAAAAGGTTTGTCTGTGAGTATCACCGTCGGTCTGGTGGCATCTGTTATCAGTGCCATTGTTGCAGTCTTTGTGGGTATTGCTGCTGCAACGGGTTCGAAATATGTGGACGGTATGATTAATTGGGTCATCGATCTTTTTATGGGTGTACCTCATACGATTTTAATTATTTTAATTTCCTTTGCCATGGGACGCGGGCTTAAAGGTCTTCTTATTGGCATTGCAGCGACCCATTGGTGCAGTCTTGCACGTTTGATCCGCGGGGAAGTTTTACAGTTAAGATCTATGCAGTATGTTGCTGTCTCTCGAAAACTTGGAAAGTCTAGCGGATGGATATTAGTACACCATTTGCTTCCACATTTGGTGCCACAATTTTTTGTAGGTCTTGTGCTCATGTTCCCACATGCGATTTTGCATGAGGCAGCCATATCATTTTTAGGATTTGGGCTTCCGCCGGATCAGTCGGCCATTGGAATTATTTTATCCGAGAGCATGCGTTATCTTTCGACAGGTATGTGGTGGACAGCGGTGCTTCCAGGACTGACACTTGTTTTCATTGTGCTCTTGGTCGATAAATTAGGGGATTATCTTCGTATGATCATAGATCCTTACAGTGCACAGGATTAAGGAGATATTTATGGAACAAAAAAAAGATACATTACTTGAAATACATGATCTGTCGGTTTCTTTTCGCATGTATGATCAGGGACTTGAACAGAAAGACTTACAGGTAATCTCAGATCTTCATTTAAGGGTTTACCCTGGTGAGATTGTTGCCATTGCAGGGTCTTCCGGTTCGGGAAAAAGTTTACTTGCATCTGCGATTTTGGGGATTTTACCACATAACGCGACAGTAAAGGGTCATATGCATTATAAAGGTGCAGAACTGACAAAGGATCGACAGGAAAAACTTCGAGGGACAGAGATTGCTCTGGTGCCTCAGTCGGTTGCTTTTCTGGATCCTTTAATGAAAGTGGGCGAGCAGGCGGATGGACATAGAAAACCGCGTCCAACAGAAAAACGAAAAACATTGTTTAAACGTTTTGGACTTCCGGAAAAAACAGAGCATCTTTATCCGTTCCAGCTTTCCGGAGGTATGGCAAGACGTGTTCTTGTGTCAACGGCATTGATTTCTGATGCACAGCTGATCATTGCAGATGAACCGACACCCGGGATGAGTCTGGATCAGGCTTTGGAAGCTTTAAAAATGTTTCGTGAAATGGCAGATGAAGGCAAAGCGGTTATTTTGATTACCCATGATATTGATCTTGCATTTGAATTTGCCGATCGAGTTGCTGTGTTTTATGCAGGAACAACGGTTGAAGTTGCACCCGCATCGGATTTTAAGATTGGACCGGAGGCGCTTCGTCATCCATATTCGAAAGCTTTATGGAGAGCATTGCCTCAGAATGGGTTTGAACCGATTGAAGGTTTTCAGCCTTATGCGGGGAATTTACCGAAGGGGTGTTTATTTGCACCGCGTTGTCCATACAAAACTGAAATATGTGAAAAGGAAGTACCGCCGGTATTCGGTATACGCGGTGGCGCTGTGAGGTGTTATTATGGCACTTGAAGCTAAAAATATTTATTTTCGTTACAATCGAAAACAGCCATGGATTTTGGAAAATCGTCATATAAGCATTGAAAAGGGAGAACGTGTGGCCATATTTGCCCCAAGCGGCTATGGCAAATCCACACTTGCTATGCTTTTGGCAGGATATTTGGAACCGAATCAGGGTGAAATCTTATTGGACGGAAAAGCATTGCCAAAAAGCGGTGTCTGTCCGGTTCAATTGATCTATCAACATCCGGAAAAAGCTATTAATCCAAGATGGCGTTTGAAACGTGTTCTTGAGGAAAGCGGAGAACTGAATGAGGATATGCTCGACAGTTTTGGTATCGAGAGAGCATGGCTTGATCGTTTTCCGAGAGAATTGTCCGGCGGAGAATTGCAGAGATTTTGTGTGGCGAGAGCCTTGATGAGCGGTGCAGATTATCTAATTTGTGATGAAATTAGTACTATGCTGGATGTGATCACACAGGCTCAGATCTGGAATGTGATTCTTGAAGAAGTAGAGAGACAGAATATGGGACTTATTGTTGTAACACATAATCGTAATCTTGCGGAAAAGATTGCAACACGAATTATTGATTTATCATGATAAAATATTTGATAGAATCTATGAAGCAGGATTAAGGGAGGTAACGCATGGAATTTGTTCATAAAGAAAAAGGTGTTTTTTTATATAAAGATGGTGTGGAAATCGGAAAAGCGATTTGCCAATATTCAGAGAACGATGTCAATATTTTGCATGTTATTGTTGAACCTTCGATGCGAGGAAACGGTATCGCTGCCCAATTGGTTGAGCATGTCGTGTCGGATGCAAAAAACGAAGGTAAAGAAATTATTCCGACATGTTCTTATGCAGCAGCATGGATGAGAGAACATAAATAAACTATGGAGGATGAATTATGAATCATACATTAATGGATATTTTAACAACACGAAGAAGTGTACGAAAATACAAAAATGAATCAATTCCAAAAGAAAAAATTGAAAAGATTCTTCAGGCCGGCTTGATTTCGCCATCCGGAAGAAATCGAAGACCGTGGGAATTGATCGTTGTAGAAGATAAAGAAGTTTTAAAGAAATTATCCATGGCAAGAGATCATGGAGCGTCTATGCTCGAAGGTGCCGGAGCCGCTATTATTGTCTATGCCAATCCGGAACTTACAGATGTTTGGACCGAAGATTGCTGTATTGTTATGTCCAATATGCATTTGATGGCGACAGCTTTAGGTATCGGCAGCTGTTGGATTCAGGGAAGACTTAGAGTTTCTGCAGATGGAAGAACAACAGAAGACTATATCAAAGAACTGTTAGGTGTTCCGGAAAATTATAAACTTGAAGCCATGTTATCTTTGGGTATTCCGGATGAATTTCCGGAAGGACATAAGATCGAAGATTTGCCGATGAAAAAAGTTCATTGGGAGCGTTTTTAATGAAATTGTTATAAAAGATACTTGACTTTGACGCTGCGTCATAGATTATATTTTCATCAGAGAGGTGATAAATGATGAAAATGACGATTAAAGAATTTGCAAATTTATCGGGTGTAAGTGTGCGCACACTTCATTATTATGATGAGATTGGTTTATTAAAACCCTCTTTTGTGGATGATCAGACAGGATATCGTTTTTATGACGAAATATCTTTGGAACGTATGCAAGAGATTATGTTTTATCGTGAATTGGAATTTTCATTAAAAAGAATTCAGGAAATCCTATCATCTCCGAATTATGATACAAGAAAAGCATTTGAAGAGCAGAAACGATTGCTGACTTTAAAAAAAGAAAGGCTTGAAAGAATCATAACTGCTGTAGATTATGCCATGAAAGGAGAAAATATTATGAAAGTGTTTGACAACAGTGAATTTGAAAAATCCTGTAACCAGTATGAAGCCGAAGTCAAAGAAAAATGGGGACATACAGATGCGTATACAGAATATGCCAATAAATCGAAGGGTTATTCCAAAGAAAAATATGTGTCGCTTGCAGACGGTATGGATCAGATGATGGGAGCATTTGCACTTTGTATGAAAAAAGGTGAAAAACCGGATGCAGCAGAAGTACAGGAACTTGTGAAGAAACTTCAGAATTTTATAACAGAGAATTATTATACATGTACCAATGAGATTTTATCAGGATTAGGCCAGATGTATGTTGGTGATGAGCGTTTTATGAAAAATATTGATAAACATGCCAGAGGTACAGCCCAGTATATTAGTGAAGCGATTTCAATTTATTGTAAATAAGCAATTTAAACCCCTGCAGGTCAAAAACTTGCAGGGGTTCTGTGTTTTTATAAAGTCTCATTTAAATGGCTCATCCAGAGATAATTCATGAAATCAGGGACGAGTTTTTCCCAATCTGCTTCACAGTGGCCGCCGCCAACCTGACAGAAAAGATGAGCGCGGGCATCTTTTTTACATAAAATATCATAAACTTTTTTGTGATTTTTATAAGTGATACTTGTTGTATCTTCGTTCCAGATATCATCAAGACCATAAGCTTCTTTGGTTCCCCAAGAAAGGTAAATACGAGTGTCCGGATTAATGGTGCTTTCGTATAAATCTTTCATGACGCCCGGCATACAAAATCCCATGGCGGTCGAAATGCAGGCAGCTTTAGAAATCCACTGATTATAGTGAACGACAGCGTATAATGACATGATTCCGCCCATACTGGAGCCGCCGATGGCAGTGCATTCGCGGAAAGGATAGGTTCGATATTCTTTATCAATCATCGGTTTGATTTCATGGATGATCCATTCCATGGTTGCATGTCCCATCGGTTCAAATCGCATAAAATCGCCAATGACAGCAGGATATGGAAGATACTCACTCAGACGTTCTTCACCGTCATGTCCGCATTCGATACCTACGATAATCATTTCTTTTTGCCATCCATCTAAGAAATCTTTCAATCCCCAGGATTTTCCGTAAGTCGCATCGATATCTGAAAATAAATTATGTCCATCAAAGAAATACATGACCGGATAATGTTCATTGGATGTTTCATAATTATCGGGTAAATAAATATGTAAAGGTCGATTTTTGCCGTTTGGAGTATAAATAAAATCGCGTTTTAGGATCATTGGTGAACCTCCGAGTTTAAAATTTATTAATAACATTATAACATAATTCTAAGAAAAGACGATTTATAATGTTACTTTGGATGTTGTTTTTATACTGTATACGTTATAATAGAAGAGATTCTAATTTTGGAGGTATAACATGAGTACTATTATAGAAAGTATCAAAGAAAGAAGAAGTGTCCGCAGCTATGATGGGCATTTAATTGATGATTCGATCAAAGAAAAATTAGCAGATTTCATGGAAAATATCAAAAATCCTTTTGAGATTCCGGTTGCGTTTAAATTCCTTGATGCCAAAGAGCATGGACTGGTATGTCCTGTTGTTAGTGGGACAGATCTGTATGTGGGTGGAAAAATTAAAAATGTTCCGAATGCAAATGCGGCATTTGGATTTTCTTTTGAAACATTCGTTTTATATGCCCAGTCCTTGGGGCTTGGAACGGTATGGCTTGGCGGAACAATGAATCGTCCTGCATACGAAGCTGCAATGGATATGGAAGCCGATGAAATGATGCCGTGTGCCAGTGCTTTAGGATATGCTTCAAGTAAAATGTCTGTTCGTGAAAGCATGATGCGAAAGGCAATTAAAGCAAACAGTCGTATGAATTTTGAGGAAATATGCTTTAATGAAGAATTTGATAAGCCTTTATCGAAAGAAAAAGCAGGAAATTTGCAAATACCTTTTGAAATGGTACGACTTGCACCTTCAGCGGTAAACAAGCAGCCATGGCGTATTTTATTAAAAGATAATTATGTTCATTTTTATCTCAAACGAAGCAAAGGTTTCGGACATGAAGGAAAGCTGGACATGCAGATGATTGATATGGGAATTGCTTTATGTCACTTTGAACTTGCTGCAAAAGAATGTGATTTAAATATTAAATTTGTTCAAAATGATCCAATGATAGCATCTGATGATATGGAATATGTTGCATCTTACAATTTACATTGAAGATATAAAATGTTATATTTATTAAGTTACGATTTGAAGAAAGCAAACGTATAATAATATATGAATAAAAAAGGAGAAAGTTATGTTAGAAATCATAAAAGCCATATTGTTTGGTATTGTGGAAGGTATTACGGAATGGCTTCCGATCAGCAGTACAGGACATATGATCATTTTGGACGAATTTATTAAGCTGGATTGTACACCGGAATTTTTGGAAATGTTTTTGGTAGTCATTCAGCTTGGTGCTATTTTTGCAGTAATTTTGCTGTTCTGGAACAAAATTTTTCCATTCCAGTTTAAAGACCGATCAAAACCTGTGATAGAGATGAACAAAATTATCATGTGGATGAAAATTGTTGTGGCATGTATTCCAGCAGGGATGGTTGTTGTGCTTGGACTTGACGAAGTGTGCGAAGCCATGTTTTATCATGCAGTGCCGGTTGCTATTGCGTTAATCGTATTTGGTGTTGCATTTATTGTGATCGAACGTCGAAATAAAGGAAACGAAGCTAAAATTAACAGCTTGGATGACATTACATTTAAGACTGCATTTTTAATTGGTATGTTCCAGCTAATCGCAGCTTTATTTCCGGGAACATCCCGTTCAGGTGCAACAATTGTTGGCGGCTTGATGCTTGGGGTATCCCGTACAGTAGCATCGGAATTTACATTTTTCCTTGCTATTCCGGTAATGCTCGGTGCAAGTCTTCTTAAAATTTTAAAATTTGGTTTGGCATTTACAGTAATGGAAGCCATTATTTTACTTGTCGGAACAATCGTGGCATTTGTTGTATCTGTGGTTGTTATCCGTTTTCTTATGGATTATATTAAGAAAAATGATTTCCAGATTTTTGGATGGTATCGAATTGTTTTAGGTATTCTTGTTATTATTTGCGGAATGACAGGAATTATAAATGCATAAATTGATCAATAAAAGTCTGCTTTTGCAGGCTTTTTCTTTTATATAGAAAGTTTGGGTGAAAAAATGATATTTGAAACAGAAAGACTTATTTTGCGTCCTTGGCTGGAAAGTGATGCGGCTGATCTTTATGAATGTGCGAAAGATCCGTTGGTGGGTCCGGCAGCAGGATGGCCAGTGCATACAAGTATTGAAAACAGCAAAGAGATTATTCATGATATATTATCGGCAGCAGGAACCTATGCTGTTGTATTAAAAGAAACAAATCGTGCCATCGGAAGTGTGGGCATAATGGCGACAAGAGCTATGCATCCGAATGTCAAATCCTATGAATTGGAAATCGGATATTGGCTTGGACGTTTCTATTGGGGACAGGGATTGATTCCGGAAGCTGTAGAACGTATCATGAGACATTGTTTTGAAGATATGAATTGTCCGGGGATATGGTGTGGCTATTATGAAGGAAATGAAAAGTCTAAACGTGTTCAGGAAAAATGCGGCTTTACATATCATCATACAGAATATAATAAGAAGAATGATCTCATGGGAGATATAAGAACAGAGCACTTTACATATGTATCCAAAGAACAGTGGGAAGATTGGCATTATTGTCGAAATTGTAAATAATTGTAAATTGTTTTAATTGTTTCAAACAATTTGAAAAATATTTAAAAATAGGTGTTGACATTCCTGGGAAGTAGTGGTAATATAAACAAGCTGTCGCGTGAGCGGAACAGCGGCTGAGAAAACAGCTAAGAAAAATCAAAAAATATGTTGACAAGATCATAAAGATGTGATAATCTATTATGGCTGTCGCAAAAAACAGCTTCGGACTTGAAAAAGTCTGAAAAATAAATTAAAAAAGTTGTTGACAAAAACTGACAAGTATGATAAAGTATTAAAAGTCGCTTGTGAGAAAACAACGACAAAGAACATTGACAATTGAACAATAAAACAATCCCGA
>JAFOYH010000029.1 GCA_017391465.1 Lachnospiraceae bacterium
GAAACATAAACCTGTCTTTGAAGTTTTGCTGCATCATATTTGCTAACCAGAGTTTCTAATTTTTTTATCAAAGAGTTCGTCTTTCTCGCCGTAATAAATTTGGAAGACTGAATGGCATCCACCAAAAGTTTTAATTCCGGCAGTTCAAAGGATCTGGATATGACATGATAGTAATATTTGTTTCCAACTGCTTCACCTTCAATCTCAATACCGAATTGTTCCAAATCTTTAAGATCCGCATAAATCGTTTTTCTGTCTGCTGTAATGTCATATTCTTTTAAAGCCGATAAAATCTCAGGCATCGTTATGTAATGTTCATCATCTGTTTTCTCAAGCATAATCTGTGCAAGACGATATAACTTGAATTTATTATTAGTTCCCTTTGGCATATGGACACTTCCTTATATTATCTTCCCTTCCAAATGATCCAGTTCATGCTGACAGATCTGTGCTGTCCATCCGGACATTTTCATCCGACGTTTCTTCCATGCAAAATCATAATATTCCACTTCTATATTCTGGTAACGTGTTGTTGGTCTCACACCATCCAAAGAAAGACAACCTTCTTCCGTCTGATATGGTGTATCTTTCTTGATGAGTACCGGATTAAACATAACAACATCCATCATTCCCATATTAACAATAAGAATATTTTTACGAACACCAATCATGTTCGCTGCCATGCCAACACAACGTTCACGATTCGCTTTCAGTGTATCCATCAGATCACGTCCAACCTGTATATCTTCTTTTGTTGCAGGCTCCGATTTCTGAGCCAAAAAGAAGACATCTCTAACAACCTGTTTTATCATAAAATCACTTCCAATTCTTCCAAATATCCGGCTGATAACCAATGGTCGCCTGTTTTCCGTTTCGGACAACCGGTGTTTTTATCACCTTCTGATTCTCAAGTATCTTTTCTACTTTATCTTCTTCTGCAATATACTGAATGAGTACCAGAAGATCCTTATCTTTACAATTTGGATCGATCAGATTCTCATATCCGCCTACTGCCTGACAGACCGAGTTAAACTCACCTTTACTGAAGCCTTTTTCTTTCATGTCCACTAATTGATACTTAATCTTACGTTCCTTAAAATAGCGCTCCGCTTTCTTTGTATCAAAACATTTTTTTGTTCCAAAAATTTGAATATTCATAGTACTGCCTTTTCAAATAAAATATTTATACAAACTTATTCAACGCTTCATCATACACATAATTGACCTTAGCCAATTTTTCTGCGATCTCCTGTTTATCCACATCCAGACTTACACATAAGTCATCAAGACTGGAATAGTTATCACGAAGCTGCGTGTTGATATAACTCAACAACATGATTGGATCTTTCGGTATCATAATTTTCCTCCACTAAAGCAAATCTCAATATAATAATTTGAAATATTTTCTATCCAGACACTTATAAATCGTCAGCAATGTCATTGACACAATTCCAAGACAGCCCACAGCAATCCATCCGGCCTTAAATGTATAAACCACAACAATCTTTCCAACAAAGGTATTACCAATCGATGATGCTGACTGTCTTATAATATTATTCATCGATGTAAATCGTCCACGATGGGAAGACGGTACACGTTTTGAAATATAAGGGCTGCTTCCAAGAGTATGCACAACTTCACCCAGAGTAAATACAACCATCGTCATTATATAACATATCAGGTTATCACTATAGAAAAAGCAGGCACACAGACCAATAATCTGTAAAAATTCACCCAATATAATACGCGAAACATCATTCCAACGTAATGTCAACTGAGTTAATATCGGTGTACAGCTAATGACAACAAAACCATTGATACTTGTCATCATACCAAAATAAAAGGCTCCCTGATCCAGGAAAAATTCATCCATCTGCATAGGAAGCAAGTAGTTAAACTGTCCATAAATAATAGAAATAATACACTCAAGAACGATAAAAAGAATCAGAAGTTTTCGTCCTTTTAAGACATCCGTCAATGTTCCCTCTTTACTTTGTTCGTAAGTATTGGAATTCTTAACGACTTCAATCGTCTTCGGTACAAACTTATAAATAAAAACAGTCGATGAAAATACCGCCAGACCGGAAATCAAAAATGCCAGCCACAAATAGTGATTAAATAACAAGCCACCCAATGTTGGTGCAAACACTACCCCAAGATTTGCTGACAGATAATGAAGGGAATAGGCTTTTTCACGTTCTTTGTCGATTGATAATTCTGCAATCAGAGCATCATAGGCCGGCCATTCCATATGCTGGAAAACCGAGCTGATAAAATAAATACAAATACTGTAGATTGAGAGTGGTAAAAATGCAACGATGACACAAAGGATCACCGAAATCAGATCAAAGATAATAATCAGATTTCTCTTATTATATCGGTCCGTCAGTTTTCCTCCAACAATAGCAAACGGCAATTGGATGGCACCAAAAATAAGAAACCACATGGCTACTTCCTCTGCATTGTAGCCCAATTTACTTTTCAAGATCAATGTCAGCATGGGCCAAATGAGAGACCCCATGGCCGTTACAAAACGCCCAAAACATAATATATAAATTTCCCGTTTTAATCCACCATACATCGAAAATAGTCGTCTCATTGTTCTACTCCAGTTACATCTGTTCAAAGTCGAATTTGCATAAAAACAAATCATTATCTTTTATACTAGCACGTTACCAAATTAAACACAATAAATAAACAAGTTCTGTTGTCAATTATTTTCATCCGATTCGCCAGGTATTTCCTGACAACAAAAATGCTGCCCATCTCTGGACAGCATTTCATATACGTGCTTTTATTTATATTTTACTGCAGTTCCATAGGCAATCACTTCGGCTGCACTCTGCATCAGCGAAGAAGAACCATAACGTATATTAATAATTGCATCAGCCCCCAGTGCTTCCGCTTCATCAACCATACGTTTTGTAGCAATCTGTCTGGCTGTCACAAGCAAATCTGTATAGCTTTCAATTTCGCCGCCAACCAATGTTTTCATACCGGCCATGAAATCTTTTCCGAAGTTTTTGGAATAAACAACCGTACCTTTAACAATATCCAATACTTCCAGTTCTTTTCCCGGAATATAATCAATATTTACGAGCTTCATCTTCTTCTCCTCCTTCAATTTGTTTCATTCTCTGTTTCAAAGCAATAAGGACACCGATAATTACCGCTGCAGGCATGGCAATCAATATTCCGATAATTGGAAACGGAATAGGATCCACCATCTGTGCCCAGACAAAAAGTGCAATCATGGCCCCCATCAATACGATCATAACGACTGTTGATAAAATCGACCCTCTACGTTTTTTATCCACATCCTGTACATTCATAAATCTCACTCCTTCTTTTTCCATCAAATCCATCATCAGAAGATATTTTTCTGTATTCATATTGGAAAACTGTTCGCCATCTTCTACAATCTTTGCACAGATTTGTCGGTTCTGAGAGATATTCTCTGTTTCCCGGTCGAGCAAAATTATATGTCTGTGCATACAGTCCTCTAAAGTAAAATACCCTTTTTCAAGTTTTAAGATTTCATCAATGGGCACCGACAACTGACGCAAAAGTTTAACCTTTTGTAAAACCATCACATCTTCTTCCGAATATTCTCTATATCCATTAGTCTCGTCTCGTTTTGGAGAAACCAATCCTTTTTCTTCATAAAAGCGAATATTCTTTTTTGTAATTCCGACTCGGGTTTCCACCTCATTAATCTTCATAATTCAAATCCTTCCATGTTTGATGTTTTCATGGTCTAAGCATACACCCTCCACAAGGTGGAAGGTCAAGGAATTTCAAAAATTTGTTCCTTTTGGCATAAGGAATAACCTCCATATTGACTTATTTCCAGTATATCATAGATTGAAAAAAAAGAGAAACCCGTGACAGAGTTTCTCTCTTTCGTTCAATTTACTGATCTATTCGACTGAGAACATGGAAACAACATTAAAGTTTGCATCCAAACCAACATAAACAAGACATGGATCTGCATCTGCAGGAATCTGATAACTGCCGTTCTGTGTTGCAACAAGGATACGTCCGCCACCTTCAATTTCCACTGGGGAAACTTCGGTATAGAGCATTGCTCCACGCATCTGATCTTCCATACCATAGAGGTTGGACAGGTCTGGTTTTAATGTTTCAATATAGAAATCCAGAGTTATTTTACTTAATGTGAGTTCAAAGGCATTTGTGAGCAATTCATTGTAAATTCTTGGTGAATATGTATATTTGTCACAAATTGTTTCGAATGCTTCATCAGAAAGTGCCATGGACACTGCATCTGCTGCTGTAACATCTGCTCTGTAAGAATATCTCCAATAGTCATGTACTTTTGTGAATACGTCCGGACCGGAGAACTGTTTAAGATACTGACCAAAGAGATATACCGCACCATAAGCACCAATATACTCATCAAATGTTGTATCAAAGTTGTAAAGAGACTGTCCGGTTCTGAAATTATGACTTAAATACATAAACTGGTTATAATATCCTGCTTCTTTAATTCCTGGATAAATAAGTTCTTCTGCATGCGCAGACATTGCTTCATTCAGCCATGTCTCCATCCATGGTGTTTCTGCATAGTTAAAACAGTCAGATGCACAGATCAAATGCTGTAACTCATGCGCCATTGTAGATTTTGCATAGTCAGGATTTGTGATCACATAATCTGAGTTAATGTGGATGATAGCATGATCGACGTTAAATCCATACTGTGCTGCATAATCTGCAGGACATTCGGCACTGGAGAAAATATCCGCCATTGTAAAATAGCCACCAAGCCCCTCCTGCATCGGGTAGAATAATAAGTTGATCTTTCCACCATTTTCAGTGAAACGTGCCGGGCCAAATTCGGCTATAATCTGATTATAAATATTCGCATCAAATTCTGCCCCCATCTGCTGCGCCTGATCGGCTGTCATCGAACCATTTAAAGCCCAAATATAACAGTTCGAACCACTGTAAACACAGGTAAATGTGCTCATCAGTGTATTTGTCATTGTAAGATCGGAGTGATAGAAATCATGCTGATCATTGACATTATAACTCGGATCAAATGCACCGGCACGGATACCATCACGGTTCACACCTGTTGTATCCACATTAGCATCATTTTCTGCCTGAGACTTCACTGTTGGAATTTCAATATCCGGATCAAGACCGCCGGATTTATTCATACCAACCATAATCTGGGAACTCATATCCCCTGTGGACTGTGCTTTTCTCTCTTCAAATCCATTGCCGTCATCTTCGCTGTAGATTAATGGATTATAGATCATGACATAGGACACACCGTCCATGCGTGTGCCTGTTGTACCGGTAATACTTGCATTTTCAGTCTGCACAAGACTCAACTGGGCACGTTCTTCAAGTCCGCCATTCTCTGCAATGACATCGTCAATCTTCGAAGCATTCACGTCTGCAGATTGAACTTCTGTCTCCAGAATCTGCGTTTCCGTTTCTTTTGTTTTTTCGCCACCGCATCCAACAAGAGTTCCAAGAACCATTACTGCACACAGCAACATGGATAATTTTCGTTTCATTTTTCCCCTCCGTTAACATGTTTTTTTTATTCCTAATCTGGCGTAATTGTGATCACTTCTTCACCCGTTGCGATCACTGCACCGCCAGCCATGCTTCGTATCTGGAATTTAAAAGTCAATTCCGGTCGTTCGATCAAAGCTTCATAACAACTCAAACTAATGGATACATTTCGATTGGAATGAGCCCCCACTTCTCCACCTGCAAAATACAGTGTACATTTGTCTACCTGATCATGCCATGTTTCTTCCGGGATGCCATCAATAAGAACATCAATCATAGAAATCTGGACATTTTCATCACTATCATTCACTACTGCCAGATTCCACGCGTAATAACCGCCACCGTCAGACCATTCCGTCTCTGACTGACCAACATATGAAATATGCACATCTTCCAATGATTCCAATGGCTCACCGGTTAGGAACACTTCAGCATTCTCACCCTTTTCTGCAAGAACAACTGGATACCAGGAGCCACCGGTATATGAAACAATCCCTGTATTTTCAGATTCATCGGTCATAATCATCAATTCAATGTCCCCAATAGAAGTAATGCCTTCATCCTCAAATTCGGACACTAAAAGATAATCTGTCAGAAAACATTTTTGTCCGGGTTCCAGATGATTCATATTGGTTTTTAATTGAAAAAAAATACCATTAATATTCATTCCGCTAATCATCACAGGAATGGTTTCATCCGATGTATTTTCAACGCTTATAACCGTTTCAATATAATTATTATCCGGGTTCCAACCCCACTCCAGCAAAGTAATCTTTGCATATTCGTCGTCTTTCAAAATCTGCGTGTCGACTTTAGCGCCTAAATACGCATTATAATTCAATTCAAAAATCAGATTCTTATCGAATTCAATATGAACATCCTGTTCATCTATCATATCATAATTTTCATCGGTTATCGAGAGATGAAAACAAACTTCTCTGACTGAATCAATTGCTTCAGAATAAACAAGTTCAGACATTTCTTCCATGACTTTCTTTCCGTCTTCCAATGGATCTAAATACATCAACGCCGATTCACTCAACACATATGTGCCATTGAATATCCACTGATCACATTTGACATTGATTGGCTGTGTATGATCATTATCCAGATTTAAAACAATACTTTTTCGATGACCCTGTATGGAATAAATGGCTTTCATCGTCAGCTTCAGATCATGACCTTCGTACAAAACAACCTCACTGACACCCGGTTTCGATTTTTGGCTTGCAATTGCCGAATTTCCAATATCTTTCCCACAGGCAGTCAGAAGCATACATGCAATCAAACTAATCAAAACTATGAATCTTTTCATCCACGTACCCTCCTTACTCTTCTTCTGCCAATGCAACATCCAAAGCATATTCCTGACTTCCACGCTCGGATGTTGTTGTCAGATGAACCGATACTTTCTGAATATCCTCTATAGATTGCTCAAGAAGAATATCTTTATCAATTTCCCATCCATAGATATACATCTGTTCAGGTTCCAGGGTCATTTTATTATCATACAATGTAAAGATTCTGTCCGTACCGACATAAACCCCATTGACCTCAATACCATCCACGGTGATATTCTGTGTTTCGCCGGATACATTCTCAATCTTCACCGTTCCTGCAAAACTTGCATATTCGCCATTTGGATTTGTATATTTCTGATTCAGTTCATATCCTGCACCTTGCAGCGTCACCTTGATACCTTCGTCTTCAACACCTTCTAAAAGAATTTGTTCGTCGGCGTGTGCTCCAAAAACATCTACAAACCATCGTTTTGGATTGGCAGCATCCGAAATCGTCAATTGGTACGTATCATCATTCATTAATGTCTGATCATTGATTGTATTATTGATACGGACACAGAAATTCAATTGTTTCACCAGATCCATATTTTCTAACATACATATTTTCGAAATCTCACCCACAAAATCATACGCGGTACTTCCCGGATTCACGGTAAGATAGGCCATGGCATCGGTACAGCTGATCGATTTATTAATCCACATCTCATCAACTTTAATACGCACGGGGAAGTCGTTGCTGTTTTCTGCTCTGAAACAATAGGATGTCTGACGAAGGGAATGATCTTTAATCAGATCCAAATATAAGGCTACCCCCTCCTGTTCAAAAATCTGTAAAGATGTTTCCTCAAGTGTTCCGGCATCAATCGGCGGCATTTCTTCAACAGGCGGCGCCTCTTCAAGCTCAATTTTAAAAAGCTCCGAACTATAATGGTTTCCCTGAACATCCATCAGATCAAACATAAGATAATAATTTTCTCCGTCATCATAAATCGGTTCATAGGTGAAATTAAGTCCATCGGCCAATGCCATCTCATTCCAGAGAATCCAGTCACCCTCCGGCCATTCCCAATAATTTTTAATACGCCCTTCTTCATCACGTGTCAGATAACGGCTGCGAATTTCATAAAATTCAATCTGAACCCAATCCTCCAGATTGACCTGTGGTCGTTTACCTGTCTGAATTTCATCCCCGGAGTTCTCCGAAAAATCCAAAACATTAACTTCTTTCGTCTCCGAATCCACACTGACAACCAATCGACACATCATGGATTCCGATGTTAGAAATTCTTCAACCGATCCTGTCAATGTCGGAAATATGGTATAACGAGTCTTCCCGTCAACTTCATCTAAAACTCTGGCTACAGGAATGCCCTTAAATCCAAGATCATTGCCGTAATAAAGAACATTGCCATCGAATTTCGCGGTAAGGATGCCCTTTTCATTGGTTACATTTTTACTGTAATAGATCGCCGAATATCCATCTTCCCCCATTTGTCGCAAGATGTAAAAACCGGCATCTGCATAGCGTTCATTCTGTTCTTCATTTAACTGAAGTGTATATGTACCTGAATCTGCCTCACTGGCAACCAATCGTCCGGCAAAATACTCTTTCATATCTGTGCCCAGCCAGATTTCACCATAGCTTTCAAGATATTTCATATAATTTGGAAAAAGTCCCAATTCCGAATAGATTTCTTTCCAGGATGCCTCGTAATATTTTTTATTATAATACGGATAATACAAACTTAAGCCACAGCTTTCGACCGTATTTGAATCACTGTAAATAATCATATCATCTAAAATATCCTGAATGACCTTTGATTCTTTTTTATAGGAACTTCCCATGGCCCTCATCAACGCCTGCATATCCACAAGATCATACTCCGAACCGGTAGTTGCACGACCAAAAGCACGGGTTTTCACACGGTTCAATGCCAGTTCATTAAATTCTTCATGGACATTTTCTGCAGCTGCACCAAAAAATGTATCAATGGCACTTTCTAACTCTGCAGCATACGAAAGATCCACAGCAGCCAAAGTAACTTCACTCTTAAAGAACGTATTCTTTTCGAAAAATGCATTGCTATAATTTATATAATCTTCAACGATCAATTGAATTAATGTCTTTGCATCTGTTTTACCAAAATATTTCAATACCTCATAATTCCAACCAAATCCTGGTTCTACTTCCTGAGATGCAATCATATAGTCCCCATAATCATCAACCATACATGCCAGCTCTGCGGATGCCATCAGACAGGCATCAAAACCAATAAAGGCGAGCTTATTGTCCGTTCCAAACGGAGACGTTTTAAGCGCGGCCTCAATCTCCGGCAACGTTAATGCGTCTTTGTCATATAACAAATCATTTCCATAGCCCATAACCGGACCATTACCATGATTCCATAAAATAAGACCATAGGATTCGGATGTATAATTCTCATACCCATAATTTAAAAATCGACTCAAACTGTTCGGTTCTCCCATGGACATGACTTCAAAATCTTTCACTTGAACAAAACCATCTTTTGTAAGTTCAAAGACTGTATGCTGATCGGTTGGTATCTCGAAATCCGATTGATGCCACTTCGGTGAACCGCCCGTATAAACAAGAACCTTGACCTTTGACAGATCTGCGCCGCTTGCAAGCATTTCGTTCATATCATTGGTTGCTGCTGCCGTTGCCGCTTCTAAATCTGAACCAATCATATAGACCATCAATGTCATTGATGGACCCTGACCCGATTTTATAATCTCCTCTCGTTTCTTTGCCTGTTCAAATTCTTTTGACGTTATTTCTTTGACAGTTTCTTCCGCATCCAAAAGTCCTTCATCCGAACCAACCATTTTTGTCTTTGAACATCCCACACTTAAACTCAGCACCAATAAATTTAAAATAAATATATTCCAATATTTTTTTATCATAGCTTTTCTCCCGAATTCTGTTCACACTTTAAATACATTATACTACAAAACAAAAATGATGTCGAATTACGCCAGCGTTAATGAAAAAAAAGCTCTTAGTTACTGTTAAGATCAATAGCTAAGAGACATTTACATATTTTCAAATTTGATTATTTCACTTCTTTTGCACGTTCATCCCAAAATGTACAGTCTTTTCGTCCTACAACTTCGGAAGTAAATGGTGTACCATCATTTTTCTTATAATGTTGGGTTGCCCTAAATGCGCATCGTGCGCCCACATAGACAATTGGAACATTGAAGAACACGATCAGGATATTTCCAAGATCCGAGAATGCCCAAAGATTTCCAAGATTAAGTCCGGCAATATTACAAAGAATACCAAAAGCCGCAACAAAAAGACAGATACCTCTCACGACGTTAATACATGTCTTACTCTGACTGATTCGGTTCGCTGCAATTTCAGAAAAACTGATCATACCAAGCAGACAGGTAAATGCAAACAAACAGAAACAGAAAGTCACAATAAATGTAACAATGGCATTCATGGATGTTCCTGGTGTAAGTTCTGCAATAGATGCGGTAAATTTAGGTAAACGGTCCATTGCCATCCAGCCTTCCGCATCAGCCCTCGTCCAGCAATGTGCCATAACAACAACAAAACCAGTTAATGTACAAATCACAATGGTATCTAAAAAGACACCTAAAGCAGCCAAAAGCCCCTGTTCACATGGATGTTTGGCATCGGCTGCCGCAGCGGACATAGTAATCGTACCCTGTCCGGCTTCATTTGACATAAGTCCGCGTTTAACACCCTGGGCAAGAACTGTACCAAAAAGACCACCGAAAACAGCATCCGGTGTAAATGCACCGACAAAAACAGATTTAAAGAAATATGGAATCTGATCTAAATTCAAAAGAATCAATAAAAGAACAACGCTCACATAAAGAACAGCCATCACCGGAACCATCAAATCTGTCCATTTGGATACCTTACGAATCCCACCAAATGCAATGGCTGCTGTAACCAGAACGATAATTGCTCCAACAATATAGTAAAAAGCAGAGTCTGTCGCAATCCGGCTGCCTGTCACAATTTCTGCCATGTTTCCAATCGAAGATACTACATTAAATCCCTGTGCCGGTAAGCAGCAGAGGGCGTATAAAATATAAAGAACAGATAAAAAGATACCAACCCCTGCTTTATTGCCCATCAATTTTGCACCATAAAAAGGCAAACCACCGACAAATTCATCGTCTTTCTTTTCTTTAAAAATCTGTGCAAGAACCGCTTCCATATAGGCCACAGCCATGCCAAAGAATGCGGAAATCCACATCCAGAACACAGCACCCGGTCCGCCAACCGCAATTGCACCGGTAACACCTAAAATATTACCGGGTCCTACACGCATAGCCGAACTTAATAAAAATGCTGCCAATGGAGAAATACCCGTAGTTGCCGTACGTTTTTCTGTCATAATGCCAATACCTTTTTTGAAATAGGTTACCTGCATAAATCCAATCTTAAAACTAAAGAATAACCCCGAACCTAATAACAAAATAATAGCCATGGAAAAATTACCCAGTATTGGAATATTGCGATACCAATCAAAATTTGTTGGAAAATCCCAAAGAAAATCCGATAATGGAGTCACAAAACTGAACACGTTATTGATCATCTCAAAAATGGCTTCCATAATTATACCTCCTTCATATGTTTTTCAATTCTAAAAGAATCTTCTCAAGTTTCCTAAAAAAAGCCCTCACCCATAGGGTGAAGGCCTTCAAACCTAATTTTTATAGTAACAATATGAAAAGAGAAAGTCAATTGTTAAATCCATCCGCTGCTTAACTTCTTGCAAGACCGTCGACGCGAAGTACAACGCCTGAGATATAACTTGCTTCATCCGATGCAAGGAATACAAAAGCATTGGCGATATCTTCCGGCTGCCCCAGTCTTCCAAGCGGAATCTGCGCGATCATTGGCTCAATCACAGACTTTGGAACCGCTTTCATCATATCTGTCTCTGTGATTCCCGGTGCAACCGCATTCACACGGATGCCTTTTGGTCCAAGCTCTCGTGCAAGAGAAAGTGTCAATCCATTCAATGCAAACTTGGATGTCGGATAAGCAACGCCGGATGGCTGTCCATACTTACTAACCATGGAAGATGTGCTTAAGATTACACCGCTTCCCTGAGGGATCATAATTTCTGATGCGGCTTTTGAACCATTAAACATACCACGCACATTCAAATCCATGACTTTATCAAATGTTTCTTCTTCATATTTTTCAAATGGTGTATTTTCTGAAACACCTGCATTATTTACTAAAATATCGATTTTACCATATTTTTCTGCAACTGCTTTAAATGCTGCTCTCACATCATTAAGTTTGCTTAAATTCGGTGTAATTCCTTCGACAACGGCATTTGGATATAATGCTTTCAATTCCTGAACAGCTTTGTCTGCTGTCTCCTGACGACTTGCACATAATACAACCGTTGCACCCTCTTTTAAAAATGCTTTGACTGTTGCAAATCCAATCCCACGACTTCCTCCAGTTACAATGGCTACTTTATCTTTTAATCTCATCATTTCTCCTCCTGTCGATCTAATAATTTTTTTGTCAACTTCTTTGCTTTCTTTTTGCATTTGCCACAGGCTTTTCCAAGTTTCGTAGCCTGCTTGACCTCTTTAAAAGAAGCTGCACCATCTTCAATGGCTTTTAACACATCACCTTTTGTCACTTTATAACAAGGACAGATTACTTTTTCAAGATTCATGGATGCTACCTCCAAAAATTACTGTGTGCTCCAAAGATGTCGAGTATTTTTAGTTATTTTATAAATATTATTATCTTTGTTGATTATATATTATCATATACTTGCACTTGTGTCAATAACAATAATTATTACTATTATACAAATTTATTTTTTAATTTCATCGTTCTTGACGTGCAGTCTGGACAAAAATATGCTAAAATAAGATTATTGTTGAGAAAGGAATTGGATATGTTTGAAAAATTATTAGAAATAAATCAGGGCATAGATGATGCCATTCGACAATTTAAACCGGAAAATAATCAGGAAAACCTTCAGGCCATTATTACTGCTGTTCAGAAATGCATCAAAGCTAAAGGCAAGTTTCTTGTACCGATTACCAATCCGGATGCTGACAACGGTCAGGATTATATGATTCGAACAACTTATAATCCGGAAGGCAAACTCTATGCAGTTGCATTTACCAACGAAGATGAAGTTGAAAAAGGTGCCGAAACGGCGACACTTTTATATGATATCAACACATTTTTAAATGTATGCCTTGCAACTGAACGTCTGGACGGTCTTGCCTTTAATCCATGGGGTAATGTTTTTTATATGCCTCGTTCTGTGATTCGCCTTATTCAGGAGACCGCACCAGAAGGAGAAGATGAATATATTCAGGATAATGCCCTTTTAAATTCCGCCATTTATTTTGCTACAGAAAAGCATGCAGGTCAGCTTCGTAAGACTTCAAAATTACCTTATATTCTTCATCCGCTGGAAACTATGCATATTCTTTCGACCATGAAAGCCGATGCCCATTTGCTCATTGCCGGTGTATTGCATGACACACTGGAAGATACGGATGCCACATTGAATGAATTAATTCTTACTTTCGGAGATGATGTTGCCGAACTTGTTTCTGCCCATACCGATGATAATGAAAAATCATGGCTGGAACGTAAAACTGCAGAAATTGAATCCTGTAAAAATGGTTCACCTCGTTTGAAAATGCTGATTCTTGCCGATAAGCTGTCCAATCTGCGTACGATGCATCGTGATGAAATAGACCTTGGCGAAAAACTCTGGGATTGCTTCAGTGCTCCTAAAGAAAAACAATCCTGGTTTTACAGTGAAATGCAGGAAGCTCTGGATGAAATGCAGCACTACAAAGAAACAGCACCTGTTTACTGGGAGATGGTCGACTTATATAAATATCTGTTTGTTACATACTATTATGATCATTCGGAAAAATGTCTTTATCAGATAAGTACACACAAAGAGGGCTATAAGTTTGAAAAGGCCAATCCTACATGGGTTCCATTTGAAGGTGAGATTCCGGAAACAGCAACGGAAACCTCAAAATTTGATGCGGAACGTCTTGAGGATGCATGGAGCATCTTAAATCACGAATAAATACTGCTTATAACTATGAAAAGGTTTGGAATATCAGAATTCCAAACCTTTGTTTATCTCTTTTTATATCTCATCTAAAGATGCCTGATTCAGGCAAAAATGATTCTTATTCGCCGTCAGATAACCCTCTTTCTGCATTTTACTCAATTCATTGGACATTGCACTACGATCCACACTCAGATAGTCGGCCAATTGCTGTCGATTAAAAGGAATGTCAAATTCCAGACTTCCACACCGCGTCGCCTGATCGGATAAATAGGACAACAAACGTCCACGTATAGATTTCGATGATGTATAAAAAATACGTCGGGATAAATTCAAATTCTTCTGTGCAGAAATAGCCAGCAAATTCTGAATCAGACGTCCATGAAAACCACAGTTTCTGACACATGTGCGTGTACCCTTACCCAGATTTAAAAATAAAATTTCTGAGTTTTCAGCAGCAACCACATTAATCATCAATGGTTCCCCCGGAACACATACATAGGTCTCTGCAAAAACATGTCCCGGACCCACATGGGAAAGAATTGTTTTATTTCCCCAAAGATCATCATTTTCAATATGGACACTTCCCGATAAAACAAGTCCTGCTTTTTGAACATACTCACCATTATGATAAATCATTTCGCCTTTATGATAGGTTTTGACCTGTCCTTCCAGGCATCCCATCATCAATTCAATCTCATCGGGTGTCACACCACGAAAAAGTAATGTATTTGCTAAAAATTTATAATTCATTCTACTCCTTTTGTTGTTGAAACAACATACATGTTTATTTTTCTCTATTATACTATAATCAGAAAATGAACAACACCCCTAAAGGAGGAAATATATATGATTCGTAAAATTATTCAGATTGATGAAGAAAAATGTATTGGCTGTGGTCTTTGTGCTGAAGCTTGTCATGAAGGTGCCATTGGTATGGTCGACGGAAAAGCCAAACTTTTAAGAGATGATTATTGTGATGGTTTAGGTGATTGTCTTCCAACATGTCCGACAAATGCCATTTCATTTGTTGAACGTGAAGCAGCTCCTTATGACGAAGCAGCTGTGCTTGCTAATAAAGCGAAAGCAATGCACAAACAGGGGGATCCGCTTCCTTGCGGATGTCCAGGCAGTCAGTCCCGTGCTATTCATCGTGAATCCGGATGCAGTTGTCAGTCATCTGCTCCATCTGTACTTTCCCCTTCTGAAAATGCTGCTGTACCGGTAATGACATCCCAGTTGAGACAGTGGCCGGTTCAGATCAAACTTGCACCAGTGAATGCACCATATTTTGACGGTGCTCACTTACTTATTGCTGCCGATTGTACAGCTTATGCTTATGCAAATTTCCACCAGGATTTTATTCGTAATCGTATCACACTGGTAGGCTGTCCAAAACTTGATGTTGGTGATTACAGTGAAAAGCTCACTGAGATCATTCGAAACAATAATATCAAGAGTGTTACTGTTGTTCGAATGGAAGTACCATGTTGCGGAGGCATTGAGCGTGCAGCTGTAACTGCACTTCAAAATAGTGGTAAATTTATTCCATGGCAGGTTGTCACAATCTCCACAGACGGTCGTATTCTTGACAGATAATCATCTTACTTACAATGCAAAAGAACTTCAGAAGTTTTCAGCTTCTGAAGTTCTTTTTTATAGATTATTTAAATTCGTATTTGTATTCGCCTGTTTCAGGATCGATAATAAGTCGACTGTGTTCACCTTCAATGACAACACTTTCTGTTGCACCTGCAGCACCTGCCATATGAGCTGCTTTTTCTTCTTCCATTTCAGAAATTGCTGCTTCCATTTCTTTTTCATCATCCACAACTGCAATTCCTGCTGCAACTGCGGCTGCTGCAAATTCGCCAATTGAAATTTCATCTTCCGGATTCACAATGGCTTCCGCGCCAACTGTTGCTTCTGTTGCTGCTTCAGCACCTTCAACGCCTGTTGCCTGTTCATGCTTTGTACGTTGAACCTTTTTAACAACCGGTTCTTCCGATGCAATGGCTGCGGCTACGGATGCCCCAATGGCTGCTTCTACTTCCATGTCATCCATATGCATTTCTGCTTCTGATTCTGCAGTTTTCTGAACTGTCGCTGCGGCTTCTGTTGCTGCTGCGGCTTCCGCCATTGTTTTAGAGGCTTCTTTATTCACTCTTGCGTAAACTTTACTCATATCCTCTTCTTCTTCTTCTGCAACTGCGGCTGCATGACGATCCATCATCATCCTGATCACTAAGACAATGATTGAAAGAACAATAAGAATCGCTGCAATAATCAAAATCAAACCAATTGGTAAATTAAAATCGTCATCTTCTTCTGTTACCGGTGTCTGAAGGACTTCTTTTGTTTCTGTTTCCTTGGTTTGTTTTGTCTGTTTCGTTTCTTTTGTTTCTGTCTCAGACTCTGTTTCTGTTTCTGTCTCCGTTTCCGTTTCGTCCGTTTCACGGCTTGGTGTATTTACAATACCGCTAATGTGATTATTATCATCCCAGTCGGAGTTACCCATACTATTGTTTGCGGATCCTGAACTGCTTCCTGTATTGCCGCTTGTTGTTCCACCGGTGCTGCCGCTTGTAGCTCCACTGGTGTTGCCGCCTGTTGTTCCACTGGTACTGCCGCCTGTTGTTCCACTAGTGCTCCCACCTGTTGTTCCACTAGTGCTCCCACCTGTTGTTGAATTTGTTTCTGGTTCAGAATCCGGTTGAGTTTCTGGTTCAGATTCTGTTTCTTTTTCTGAATATGTAACGGTTACATTCGCTGTTGCCGTATTTCCTGCTTTATCACGTACGAGAACACTGTATGTTCCAATGGTTGGTACGGTTGCAGATGGACCCGCATACCAGTTTTTACCATTGTCCCAGGAATATGGTTTTTCATGCAAACCAGATTCCGCATCGGACGCAGTTGCTGTTAATGTAACAATACCTTTTTCACCCTCATAAAGTTCGCCATCACTTACTGCAAGGCTTGCTGTAGGTACTGTCTTATCAATATTCTTCACTTCAATTGTCTGTGATGTCTGATTGCCTAATGCATCACGCACAATAAAAGAAATTGATGTATTCTCAGTAACCTCATACGTATTCTTATCTGTCCACGTGCTTCCGCCATCAAAAGAATACGCTTTTGCATGAAGTCCGGAACCTGTTTTCTTTTCAGCATTTTCACTCATGGATTCCAAAGTTGTTGGTGCACCGGATGCCACCGCTACAGCTTCTGCAGATGTCATTGTCGGTTGATAATCAGCACATTCCACAGTGATGGTCACTTTATCCTTTGTCCATCCTTCCGGCGACTGAGTCACTTTAAGAATTTCAGGACCTGTTACATCCACATTACCTACTGTCACTGACAATTCAATAACTTTGGATGATAAAGCCCAATCTATATGGGCATTTGTTAAATCAACTTTAACAAGGTATGTACCGCTTTCTTTCACTGTATATGTTTCCTGCTTCGTTGCATCTTCAGTTTCAGAGCCGGAACTCTCTTCACCTTCTGCTTCTTCTGCATATGGATCTACCCAGCTATAAGTTGCTCCTTCAAGCATCTCCGCTTTCACAGTTTTTTTATCAGCATCCAAAATGGTCGCTGTTAGTTCTAATTCTTTCACAAAGTCTGTATTTTTCGTTGTTGTTGTACAAACAAGATATCCAACCGTTTGATCACTTTCATTCTTAATTTCTTTCGATTCATATTCATGTACGCTGCTCTGTGATTTGCTTTCCGTTGCATAAACCATTGTTGGAAAAGCTAAAGACAGAGCCAACCCCACTGCCATTAATTTTTTTATGCCTGCCATATTGACGAGCCCCCTACCTATAGTTATTCACAATTGATATATTATGTTATCTATAATACCACTATACCCCCCTGTCTCGTCAATAGAAAACGCAAAAACTTTGTAATACTTTTTTAATTATTTTTATTTTTTGTTAAAAATTGTATATAATTTGCATATATTACGCCATATATAGTGTCTGAATCTTTGTCTTATGTCAACGCATCAAAAAAACGAACCTCTCCTTTTATTCCAAAAGAGAAGTTCGTTTTAATATTTTGTTAAAATTCATTTTTTAAACTACGTGTAAAGAGTGCTTCCAGTGCTTCTTTTGGATTACGTCCTTCGTAGAGCACTTCATAAACCATATGGCTGATTGGTAATTCCACACCATATGCTTTTTCAAGACCAACCATAGCTTTCACTGTGTAATAACCTTCTGCCAGATCGTCACTATGTTCACCGCGAATAAATAATTCACCAAAACGACGGTTATGGCTAAATTCAGAGAAAACCGTCGCTTCATAGTCACCCAAATGACATAGACCATAAGCAGATAATTCATTACCACCCATTGCCGAAATCAAACGCGCCACCTCACGTGTTCCACGAGACATCAACGCACCTTTCAGGGTAGACAAATTTAATCCATCCAGCATTCCGGCTGCAATACCAATAACGTTTTTCGCTGCACCGCCAATCTCATTACCAATCAAATCCTGGCCATAGTAAAAACGAATCAAATAACTGGAAAATTCCTCTACGAGTTTTTCTTTTGTTTCTTCATGACGACTGTCAATAACCATACAATTTGGAATACCTTTTGTGAATTCCTGTACATGGCCTGGTCCAAGCCAAACAGCCACATGATTGGAGGCATCAAGATTATCTTCAGCAATCTGTGACAAACGACGTCCGGTTTCAATCTCAATACCTTTCATACAAAGAACAATTTTTTTATCTTTAAGCTCAATCGCCGCTAATTCCTGCGTCAAACGTGCAAGTCCCTGTGAATTGACAGAAATAACAACAACTTCGCCTTTTTTCACTGCATCCAGTTCTGTCGTAAGCCCAACAGATTCCGGCAATGTCAAAAGGTTGTTCTTTCTTTCTTTTAAAAAACGCTGCATATGGGCAGAAGTTTTTCGACCATACAATGTCACATCATGTCCAATATGATCGAGATACCATGTAATAAAAGACCCCCATCGTCCACAGCCAATCACTGTTATTTTCATTCTTTTTTTCCTCCATGCAAAGACATACCTTATCAATTACATATTTTCCAATAATTTATCTACACTTACCAGTTTAACACACAATGTAAATAATTTCATTGCTTTTTCAAGTTCATCCAGTTCCGGGAAACTTGGTGCAATACGAATATTGCTGTCTTTAGGATCTTTCTTATATGGAAATGTTGCTCCCGCCTCTGTCATGATCACGCCCGCTTCTTTTGCTTTTGCAACAATCGCTTTTGCACAGCCATCCATGGCTTCAAAGCTGACAAAATATCCACCTCGTGGACGATTCCATTCTCCAATTCCAAGACCGCCCAATTCTTCATCTAAAATATCACATGTTAATTCAAATTTAGGACGAAGAATGGCTGCGTGTTTCATCATATGTGCTTTCATCGCATTAATATCCGGGAAATAACGTACATGACGTAACTGATTAATTTTATCAAAACTGATCGTCTGAATACTTAACTGCTTCTTGATGACTTCAAGGTTTGCCGGAGATGTAGACATCGCAGATACACCAGATCCTGGGAAAGATACCTTTGAAGTAGAAACAAATTTATAAGCAAGATCCGGATTCCCGGCTTTTTCACATTCACTGATCAATTCAAGAATTTCGTCCTGCTTTTCTGGTTCTTCATAAAGATGATGAATACAATATGCATGATCCCAATAAATACGAAAATCCGGTGCCGCAGGTTTTAAACGTGCAAAACGACGCACCGTTTCATCGGAATAACTGATTCCCTGTGGGTTTGAGTACTTTGGTACACACCAAATACCCTTAATCATTTCATCTTCGGCAACCATCTTTTCAACAATATCCATGTCCGGACCTGTTGGTGTCATTGGAACAGGAATATTTTCTATTCCATAATAATCTGAAATTGCAAAATGTCGATCATAGCCAGGTGATGGACATAAAAATTTTACTTTTTTTTCAAGTTTTGCCCATGGAATGTTTCCCATAACCCCATGTGTCATTGAACGACCAATAAAGTCATACATAATCGCCAAACTTGAGTTTCCATAAATAATCATGCGCTCAGCCTTACAGTTCATCATACTAGCCATCAGACGTTTTGCCTCTGGTAGACCGTCTAAAACACCATAGTTACGACAGTCGATACCATCTTCGGAGGTTAGATCCGCTCTACTGTGGAACACGTCCATCATACCCATAGCCAAGTCCATCTGTGCTGCACAAGGTTTACCTCTGGACATATCCAAACTTAACCCCTGACCTTTGAATTCTTTATATGCATTCTCCAAATCACATTTTAAATTTAACAATTCTTCTTTGCTCATTTCCTTATAAGCTTTCATTCCATGACCTCCTTGCCAATTTATCACGTTAAATTATGCCTCAAATAAAGTGTTTTGTCAAGAATTGACACATTGCCATATCATCTCTTATAGGAATCATGAAAAAAGGGATATCCTTTTGGATATCCCTTTATTAGCTTTAAGATTACTGAATAGCTTTAACTGGACAAACTTCTTTACAGTGTCCACAGTTTGTACATTTAGAGTAATCAATTGTTGCGTTGAAGTTTGTAACTGTAATAGCGCCAGCTTCACATTCTTTCTGACACTTCATACAACCGATACAACCAACTTTACATGTTTTTCTTGTTTCAGCACCTTTGTCTGTATTTTTACAACGAACGTGCTGTGTCCATTTCTGAGCTTCAATAATGATAACATTCTTTGGACAAGCTTTGGCACAAAGACCACAACCTACACAAAGATCTTCATTAACTGTAGCTAAACCATTACAAATTGTGATAGCATTTTCTGGACAAACAGCTGCACAATCGCCATGTCCAAGACATCCATACTGACAAGCACTGTCTCCACCAAAGAGAACTGTTGCTGCTTTACATGTATCAATACCATCATAATTCATCTTTTTGTCAACAACACTGCAAGTACCAGCACACTGGATAACTGCAACTTTCTTTTCCATAGAACCTGCGGAAACACCTAAGATTTCTGCACATTCTTCTGCTACGTCTGGACCACCAGGAGAGCAGAGACCAACTTCAGCAGTACCTGCTGCTAAAGCTGCTGCATAACCGGAACAACCGGCAAAACCACAAGCACCACAGTTAGCGCCTGGTAATACGCCTTCAATCGCCTGAGCTTTTTCATCTACTGGAACAGCAAAAACGATAGAAGCAACGGAAAGAATCAGACCTGCAATAAGGCCGATTACTGCTACTACGATAACACCCATGCGTAAATCCTCCTTAATTGAACAAGCCGTCTACTAATCCTCCGAAACCGAGGAAAGAACAAGCAACGATAGATGCTGCCATAAGCACGATTGGAAGTCCCTGAAGGAATTTAGGAACATCGCTGGTTTCCATACGTCCACGTACGCCTGCGAAAATAACCATAGCGAGCATGAAACCAACACCAGCACCAACTGTGTTTACGATAGATTCGATAAAGTTATAACCTTCATCAATATTTAATACAGTTACACCAAGTACTGCACAGTTTGTTGTAATCAGTGGAAGGTAGATACCAAGAGCTGAATACAAAGATGGAACGTATTTCTTTAAGAAGATTTCTACGAACTGTACTAATGCAGCAATGATTAAGATAAATACGATTGTCTGTAAGTATGCTAATCCGTTAGGATTAAGAATGAACATCTGGATTGGCCATGTAACTGCTGTTGCAAGAACCATAACGAAGATAACGGCAACAGACATACCAACAGCTGTATCTAATTTTTTAGATACACCAAGGAATGGACAAATACCTAAGAATTTGGACAATACGAAGTTGTTAGTAAGGATAGCTGCCAAAAAGATTGAAATTAAACCTGTAACTGACATTATTCACATCCTCCTTTCTGAGCTTGTCCACAACTTGCTGCTGCTGGGCAACCTGCACAACCAAGTGTTGCAGGAGCTTTACCTTTCTTTTCGGCTAACTTATTAGCACAAGCCATAAGTAAACCAAATACAAAGAAACCACCTGGAGCAAGGATTAAAATTAACATTGGGTCGATTGCTGATGGAAGGATCTGCATACCAAACCATGTACCAGCACCGATGATTTCACGGATTGTACCCATACATACGAGTGCGATTGTGAAACCGATACCCATACCAATACCATCCACGATAGAAGCAAGAACACCATTCTTACCAGCAAAACTTTCCGCACGGCCAAGGATGATACAGTTAACTACGATCAGTGGAAGGAAGATACCAAGAGCGCTGTCCAATGCAGGAACGAACGCTTTAACGAGCATCTGTAAGATAGATACGAATGCTGCGATAATTGTAATATAAACTGGAATATGAATCTTATCTGGAATAATGTTACGTAAAGCGGAGATAAGAGCGTTGGAGCAGATCAATACTGCTGTAGCTGCAATACCCATACCTAAACCGTTAAACGCCATAGTTGTAACAGCCAATGTTGGACATGTACCGATTACCAAACGTAATACAGGATTTTCTTTAACAAAACCGGCTGTGAAAATCTCCCATAAGCTTTTCTGTTTTTTAGCCATTAGTTTGCACCTCCTGTAACCTGGTTGAATGCTTCGATTGCATAGTTAACAGAGTTTGTTACAGCGTTTGTTGTAATTGTAGCACCGGAGATCGCATCGATCTTACCAGCTTCTCCAGTTTTTGTAACCTGGAATGCGCCGCCTTCTGGAAGAGCACCTTTGTACTGATCCTGGAAGGATGCTTCCTGACATTTAAGACCTAAACCAGGTGTATCTGAACAAGATGTAACTTTAACGCCTGTAATTTCGCCTTCAGCGGAAATACCTGTCATAACAACAAGTGCGCCGCCGTAACTCTTATAAGATGTGGAGAATACATAACCAACACCATTAGCTGCTTCATAGTATTCAACCGCACCATTGACTGTGTCTACTGTAGCTGTTTCGAAGCTGTCTGCACTTGGAAGAACTTCCATCTTAGCAGCATTTGCTGTTTCGATGTTCAACTGATTGATTTTTTCTTCTGTAATGCTGTTTGTGCCTACAACAGCTGCTGTGAAAGCCGCACAAACACCAACCAATACACATGTTGGCCCAATAATATCTTTAGGATTAATATTCATTATTTGGCCTCCTTTCCAATACCAAATACTCTTGGCATTGTAGCATTTTCAATGTGTGGTGTAAGAATGTTCATTAATAAGATAGAGTAGGATACACCTTCTGGAAGAGATGCGAACTGACGAATCAATACTGTAATCACACCACAACCAATAGCGTAAATAACTTTACCTTTGTTTGTAATAGGACTTGTAACATAGTCTGTTGCCATGAAGATTGCACCGAGGAAAAGACCACCGGAGAGAATCTGCATAACAGGATCAGCACCAAGTACTGCGGAGAGTACAAATACTGTTGCGATGTAGCAAACAGGGATAATTGGACTGATAACTTTCTTAGCTACTAAGTAAATACCACCGATTAATAAACCGATAATACATGTTTCACCAAGACAGCCTGCTCTTTCACCGATAAGCATCTGAGCATATGTAGGAAGATCTGTGCTGCCATTAGAGATAAGGCCTAATGTTGTTGCTGCAGAAACAGCATCTACTGTACCGGATTTCCAAGCGTGTGGTTCAATCCATGTTGTCATACGAAGAGCGAAAGATGTTAATAAGATAACACGTGCTGTAATTGCTGGGTTCGCAAAGTTGTGACCAAGGCCACCGAACATCTGCTTAACAAATACGATAGCAACGATACCACCAAGAGCTGCAATCCAGAATGGAAGTGTTGCTGGGTAGTTGAATGCTAAAAGCATACCTGTTACAACTGCGGAAAGATCGCCAATTGTCTGTTC
>JAFOYH010000062.1 GCA_017391465.1 Lachnospiraceae bacterium
AGTAGAAGTTATCAATGGATTAAACACATCCAAAGAAACATTTGATACAATTTATGCACTTTCTCAGGAAATCGGCAAAGACCCTGTAGAAGTTAAAGAAGGACCTGGATTCGTAGTTAACCGTATCCTTATTCCTATGATTAACGAAGCTTGTATCGTTCTTGAAGAAGGTCTTGCTACAGCAGAAGATATTGATAAATCTATGAAACTTGGATGTAACCATCCAATGGGACCTTTAGCTCTTGGTGATTTAATTGGTCTTGATACATGCTTACATATCATGGATGTATTCTATGCAGAAACATGTGATTCCAAATATCGTGCATCCCGTCTCATGAGACAGATGGTTCGTGGTGGAAAACTCGGAAGAAAATCCGGCGAAGGTTTTTTCAAATATTAATTTAAATATTAAACAATCTTGTGGCCAGAGATTTATCTCTGGCCATTTCATTGTTTACAACAAAAACAGAAAATGAAAAAACACGCATAAAAAATAATGCGTGTTTTTTCATTAACCGAGTATATCTTCAATAACATCAAGCAACTCATCATTCTTTTCAGGAAGCATAATGCAGAAACGAAAATACTTGTTGTTCAGAAATGGAAAATCTGAACAGTCTCGAATCATGAGTTTCTTTTGTATGGCGATATCAAAAACCATATCTGCAGTGACATCATCTCTTAAAATTTTAACAAGAATAAAATTCGCTTTTGGTTCGTAATAATTCACATCTTTAATCTGATCCAGTTTTTGGCAGATACGGTTGCGTTCAGAAGAAATTAAAGATCGTGTTGCTTCGATATAATCGGTATCACTAAACATGATTTCACCGGCAACGGCTGCCAATGTGTTAATTGACCATGGATCCTGACGACCGACAACAGATTTCATTAAATCACGGTTGCCACAGACTGCATATCCAAGACGAAGTCCAGGAGCTGCAAAGAACTTTGATATACCACGAAGAACAATAATATTATTGTAATATTGAGTTAAAGGAACAGAAGTAATCAAGTGGATATCTTCTGAAAATTCAACATATGTTTCATCGACAAGAACGTAAATGCCATTTTCTTTACAGATATCAAGAATCTTTCGCATGTCTGAGCGCGAGATCGCTGTGGATGTCGGATTGTTTGGATTACATATGATTAACAGATCGACGGTTTCATTCAACTGTTTTTCAAGAGTGTCCATGTGAACTGAAAAACTATGTTTTTCATCCAGACGGTAATATCTTGCTGTACCTCCGGAAAGAGTAACCTCACGTTCATATTCGGAATAGGTTGGACCAAGGATCAATGCTTTGTGAGGTTTTAAGTTCTGAATAAATAAAGAGATTAATTCGCTGGAACCATTACCTACGATAATGTTTTTATAATCGGCATCAACATAATCTGCAATACATTTTCTTAAAGAAGTGTATTCCCTTTCAGGGTAGCCTGTGATGTCATCGATATGCTCTGCCAGAGTGGCGCGCAATTTAGGGGAAATTCCAATAGGATTCACATTCGCGGAAAAACTTGTAATCTCATGTCTTGGAATATGATAAATTTCCTCTATTTTTTCAAGGTCGCTGCCATGAAAATGTTCGGATTTCTGTGTCATAATACTACTCCTTGTGTTCTTTTTGTTGCACCAGTAATGAATATAGTGGTATAATCTATATTATTACATTTTGTTTGAAAATGCAAACGATAAACGGGAGAGAAGCATTGAAAGAAAAGATTAATTTATTATCAAAAGGAATATTTGACTATGGCTATCCGGATGTTCATGTTTCTGAGATGCGTTTAGATCTTGATATTGAAGCAGGAAGGACGTATTCTGGTGAATTTGAGGTCTATTCAACCAATGGTGCCGGAATACGTGCGAAGATTTTTTCATCGAATAAGCAGATGCATTGTGAAGAAACCGATATTATAGGAACAGATAATGTGGTTCATTATGTTTTTTCGGCCGAGAATATGGAAACAGGGGATACGGCCGAAGGACAGATCAGCATTATCAGTAATGGCGGCGAGATTCAGATTCCATATAAAGTTACAGTACGATCCCCTTATTGCATGACAAGTATTGGTGAAGTTGGTAATCTTGAGGAGTTTACCCAGTTAGCTTCAGAAAATTGGCTGGAAGCTTTGAATTTGTTTAAATCGAGAGATTTTTCTCGTGTATTTCTCGTGAATAAGATACATGCTCATATGTATGAGAAGTTCATGCATGGACGTAATGTTCATCAGGCCATGGAAGAGTTTCTTTATACATTGAAGAAGAAACAGAAGGTTTCTATTTCTGTGACACAGCGTGAGATTTTGCATCATAACCTGAAAGAGCCTCTGAGTGATAAACTTGTTCTTGAAAAAGATTACTGGGGGTATCAGGAGATTTTTGTTCGAGCCGAAGGCGATTTTTTAAGTGTCTATAAAAAACGTCTGACGACGCAGGATTTTCTTGGAAGTTATTATGAACTGGAATATTACATTAATCCGGATTATTTAAATCCGGGTTATAATTATGGAAAGATTTTCTTAAAGACATTTAATCAGTCCATAGAAATTCAGGTAACCTGTGAACAGGATGTTTATCGTGAAGAAGAGAACACATATATTTCCATAAAAAAATCGGTCTTGAAGATGAATCGTCAGTACCTGAACTGGCTGGATGGAAAAGCAGACTTGAACACATTGGTTCGAGAGATACGTGAAGATGTGGATGGATGCAGAAATCACAGTGATCATATACGTTATGCTTTGTATGAAGCTCATTTTCTGCTGATGATTGGCGATGAAACGAATGCGAAAGAGATTCTTTTAAATATTAAAGAACGTGAACTTCGTAAAGAATCTCTTTTAGATTATAGTTACTATTTGTATATTACAACTTTGTATCGTAAAGAAGCAGATTATGTTCATTTTGTTGTTAAAAAATTAAGGGAATTATATGAAACCCAGTGTGACCGATGGGAAGTTTTATGGTTGCTGCTTCAGGTGGATGAACGATTGAAAGCGGCTGGAATTAACACCTATAAATTGATCAAGGCTGAGTTTAATAAGGGATGCCGCAGCCCATTTATGTATCGTGAAGCATTAAAAATTGCCAATGAATCTCCGGTTATGATTCGTGAACTGGATGCCTTTGAAATTCAGCTTTTGAATTGGGGAGTGTGTCATCAGGTACTTACACAGAAACTTATTTATCAATATGCATCGTTGGCTGTTCGTGAACGAACTTATGCACCGTTGGTTCTTCGCGCTATGATGAAGTTATATGATGCGTATGAAACAAAAGAACTATTGATGGCTGTGTGTACGATGCTGATTAAAGGACATAAGATTGAGAAGTCGTATAATCACTGGTATCTGCAAGGCATTCTTCAGTCGTTAAAAGTGACACGTCTGTATGAGTATTATATGATGTCTCTGGATATGAAAATGACACATGAAATTCCAACGGCTGTTTTATATTTCTTCAATTATAACAATCAGTTAGAATGGATTTACAAAGCATTTCTTTATCGTTATATTATCCAGAACAAGAACAGGATTCAACGGATTTTTGATTCCTATGACAATATCATGAAAGCTTTTACATTTGAACAGCTGAGTCTGGGAAATATCGATGAAAATCTGATTGTATTATATAAATATTATGTTACGAAAGATCGTATGAACAGTAAGCTGGCAAAAGAATTGCCGGATATAATGTTTAAACATCAGGTGACATGCACGCATCCGGGAATTATGAACGTTATTGTGACAATGCGTGAGATTAATAAAGAATTTGTTTATCCAATTGTTTCAAACCAGGCTTATGTAGACATTTTTATGGATGAGTACAATCTGATGTTTGAAGATGCGGACGGTAATCGCTATATGCGTTCCATCGACTATTCGCTGCATAAATTGATGGATGATTCAGAGTTTATTAAGGAATGTTACGAACTGTATCCGGAAAATGCAAAAGTCCTGATGAATCGCAGTGAGCGCGCTTTAAAATATCAGTTAATTGACGATACTTCTGTTGAAATTTTTAAGCGAACTTTAAAGATCGGTTTGATTCAGGATGAATATCGTAAGAATATTCTTAAGAATCTTATTGATATTTATTATGAAAATTATGAAGGGGAAACCCTTGAAAAGTATTTGCTTCGTTTGGATATTCATCTTTTAGGTCATGAAGAACGTGGAAGTATTATTGAATATTATATTCAGCGAGGCTTTTATGACAAAGCTTACGAAGCTATCTGTGAATACGGATATGAGGGTATTCGGGATAAGCGATTGATGCGCCTGATTTCTCGAATTATTCGAAGACGTGATTTTGAAGAAGATTCCATGGTGCTTGAATTGGCATTTCATACATTTCAGGCGGGTAAGTATGATGAAGTGATTCTTGAGTATTTAAACCGTTATTATCTTGGTTCGACAATAGATTATCTGGAAATCTTTGCAGCGGCGAATGGTTTTGAAGTGGAAGTGCACGCCTTAGAAGAAAAGATGCTTTGTCAGGTATTATTTACAGAAGACATGCTCGAAGAAAGCCATAATGTTTTCGAGTCCTATTATCACGCCCATCCAAATATGAAGATTGCAAGGGCATATTTGATCTATTATGCCTATGGTTATCTTATGGAACGACTTAAAGTCAAAGAAAATATTTTCCATTATATGGAGATTGAGATGGACCAGATGGGTCGGGGAAGAGATATCTGCAGTCTTGCAAAATTAAAACATTTGGCAGAGTGTGGTGTGGATCAGGATCAGTATAGTGAATGGATCCGCAAAGAGATTCGTCGTTTTGTAAGTAAAGGTATTATGCTGCCATGGTTTAAATTCTTTATGGATCATCTGGATATACCGCGTGAGCTCTTAGACAGAGAATATATTATCTATCTGACAAAACCATCCCATTCTGTGAAAATACGTTATCGTATTGATCGGGGTGAACATGTGGGTATCTGGAAAGAAGAGAATATGCAGAAAGTTTATGATGGTATTTTTGTAAAATCCTGGCCTCTTTTTGCGGATGAGAAACTGATGTGGCAGGCTTTGGATTTTGATGGTGAAGACATTGTTGTGACAGAAAGTAAAGAGATTGTTCCTGCGATGGACGAAACATCGAAATTAATCACTGGTGTAGATTATATCAATCGTATGATAATGCAAAGAGACTTCATGGATTATGAAGCGTTTTATCGGACGGCGAAGGAATACAGTCAGATTAAAACGATGGCAGAGTTTACATTTGATATACTTTAAAATATAGTTTACAGGAAGAAAAGGGCTGTTTATGGAGAGTCGAGTTAAAAAACTGATTTTGGGATATGATTTATGTAATGATTATGCCCAGATAAGTTGTTATAACCAGAAAACACAGGAGATGGATACTATTTGCTATATTGGCGAGAAGATGTTGGAGCGTATACCAACGGTTCTGTGCCGTTTGTATGGTCAGCCGGCTGAATGGCTATGTGGCTATGATGCGTGGAAGGCCGTAAATGAGCAGAAAGGTGTTCTGATAGAAAATTTTATCCAGGGACTGGAAACAGAAGCGTCCATAAGTGTTGGTGATGAATGCTATATGGGAACAGAACTGACACGCATTTTTATTCGTGAGAGTCTGAAACTCATCACCAAATATTATCCGCATTGGGAAGTTGGCCAGTTGACCATTGCCGTCGAAAAGTTGAGTAAACAGACGGTGGATGCGTTGAAACCTTTGGCAGATGATATGGGATTTGCAAGAGATGGATTGAAAGTGATCAATCATGTTTCGGCATATGAGCACTATGCTTTAAATCAGAAAAAAGATTTATGGCAGTATGATGTGGGACTTTTTGATTACACGAAACGTGGCATGACGTATTATCATTTGTCTATTTCAAAAAAACGTATGCCTGCAACAGCAATGGCAACAGCAATCCCTTTGCACGAGTATTTTGATGGTACAGAGATTGGACACACAGCACCACCGGAATTGGATCGTCGTTTTTTAGAGGTTGTCCGAAAAGTAACAGCAAATAAGATTATTTCAACTGTGTATTTAACCGGTGAAGGTTTTGAGGGAAACTGGGCAAAAGTTTCACTTAAAAATTTATGTCATCATCGAAAAGGATTTATTGGTTCCAATATTTTTTCAAGAGGTGCCTGCTATGTGTCGATGCGAAATGCAGGAATGTTTACTGAGAATGATTTTGTTGCATTAAACGAAGATGTTATATCAAAAAGTATTTATATTCGTGGCAGCAAAAATCGCGAGATGACGAATCACGAATTGGTTGCCGCGGGAAAAGTATGGTATGAAGTTCAGTCGGAGGTGCATTTGATTCCGGATGGAACCGATCAGATTGAAGTGCATCTGATGGATTATATGACTAAAAAAGAACGGATCATTCCAATTCCGCTGAATCAATTGATTAAAGATGTGAATCGGCCAAATAAAACATGGTGTTTAAAAATACAAGCGAAGTTTGATGATTATTCACGCTGCCTTCTTCGGATTCAGGATGAGGGTTTTGGTGAATTTTATGCACCTTCTGATGAGATTATTGAACAGTGTATAGATATTTATGATGAAAGTTTAAATGAAAAGGCGATTTCAGATAATGGACGCTTGATTTTAACCAATGATCGTTCCAATACAGTGCCTTATCATTTTGGACTGAGTGGTATTCGAATTTATAGTTTAGAAGAGCTTTGTTATTATATATATCATCATGTCTATGCGGTGAGTACAGAGACTTTTGGTGATGATCTGATCTATTGGATCGATAAAAATCTGAATGATAAATCATTGGCCAAGCGTCTTCGAGAAGCAAAGAAGAATGAACGATCGTTAAAAGAGATGGTTCGAATGGTTTTGCTTTCTATTGATTATTATTCAAAAGACGAGATTCGAGAAATTCAAAAGATTATTGAAGAACTGGAATTGCAAAATCCAGTGGAAGCAAAAAAAGTTGAGGCCGATAATTATCTTCGATACGGAAAACTTATGGAAGCACTTCTAACATACGAAAAAGTGGATTTAATGATGGAAGAACATGAAGATATGGTTACAAGAGTCTTCAAAGGCAACGTTTATCATAATATGGGGGTTGTCTATGCACGTTTGGCGAATGGGGAAGCAGCACTAAAATGCTTTAAAAAGGCATTTGAATATAATCAGTCGGAGCGAACGAGAGATTCCTGGCTGATGTTGTTAAAGATTCTTGGACGTGAGGATGAGATGCGTCAGGAGACGAATCGTATGCTTCTTCCACCGGAAATTGTTGAATTATATCAACAGCAGCTCGGTGAGGCTGAACAGATGTCAGAAAAACGGGCAATTTTTGAACTGCTTGAACGTCTGAAAGATGTTCGTTTAGAAAGTCAGTGGAATCTGGAAGAACCGGAAATTGTTGCATGGTTGGAAAAAGAGAAATCTGAGTATCGCAAATAATTCCGATACAGGACAGAATCCGGAAAATATCTAAGAGATTCTTGACTTTTGAGATGTTTTTGACTAGAATATATTTCATATGATAAATGTAGTGAGAAAGAGGAGTAGAAATCTGGCCTTTATAGAGAGGATGATTCGGCGGCTGAAAGATCATCTAAAGAAGCGGATTTTGAAGGTAGCTTTTGAACAGGACAGGTGAAACCGGAATATATCTGGTGTGTAGTCGGTCACGGGCGGCTCCGTTAAAGGCTGAAGAGATATACAAGGACAGGAATCTTTGTATAATTAAGGTGGTAACGCGAGCTTTCGTCCTTATAGGGCGGAAGCTCCTTTTTATTCCATGAAACAAATAGGAATGTAATGATTAGGAGGAAAAGAAGATGCAGTTGGAAAAAACATATAATCCAGCGGCCATTGAAGATAAACTTTATCAGAAATGGCTCGACAATAAATACTTCCATGCAGAAGTAGACCGAAGCAAGGAACCATTTACAATCGTGATTCCACCACCAAATATTACTGGTCAGCTTCATATGGGACATGCACTCGATAACACTTTACAGGATATTTTAATTCGTTCCAAACGTATGCAGGGCTATAATGCACTCTGGCAGCCTGGAACAGACCATGCAAGTATTGCGACAGAAGTTAAGATTCTTGAAAAGATGAAAGAAGAAGGCATCAGCAAACAGGATCTTGGTCGTGAAGGTTTCCTTGAACGCGCATGGGAATGGAAGAAAGAATACGGTGGCCGTATTATCAGCCAGTTAAAGAAACTTGGTTCATCCTGTGACTGGGATCGTGAACGTTTCACTATGGACGAAGGTTGTAACAAAGCCGTTGAAGAAGTATTTGTACGTCTTTATGATAAAGGATTAATTTATAAAGGTTCCCGTATTATCAACTGGTGTCCGGTTTGCAAGACATCGATTTCTGATGCGGAAGTAGAATATGAAGATCAGGCAGGACATTTCTGGCACATCAATTATCCGGTTGTTGGTTCTGATGAAATGGTTGAAATCGCTACAACACGTCCGGAAACAATGCTTGGGGATACAGCTGTTGCTGTACATCCGGAAGATGAAAGATACCAGCATTTAATTGGAAAGACAGTGCTTCTTCCAATTGTAAATAAAGAAATTCCAGTGGTTGCTGATGAATATGTAGATAAAGAATTTGGTACAGGCGTTGTTAAGATTACACCGGCACATGACCCTAACGACTTTGAGGTTGGTAAGAGACATAATCTTGAACAGATCAATATTATGAACGATGATGCAACAATCAATGAACTTGGCGGCAAATATGCAGGTATGGACCGTTATGAAGCACGTAAAGCCATCGTTGAAGAATTAAAAGAAATGGGTCTTCTTGTTAAGATTGAGGATCACAATCACAATGTTGGCACACATGACCGTTGTAAAACAACTGTTGAACCACTCATCAAACCACAGTGGTTCGTTAAGATGGAAGAACTTGCACAGCCTGCGATTGAAGCACTTAAGAATGAAAGTTTAAAATTCGTTCCTGAACGTTTTGATAAGACATACCTTCATTGGTTAGAAAATATTCGTGACTGGTGTATTTCCCGTCAGCTCTGGTGGGGTCACAGAATTCCTGCTTACTATTGTGAAGATTGCGGTGAAATCATCGTTGCTCGTAAAGCAGATGCACCACAGGTTTGTCCAAAATGTGGAAGCACACATATTATTCAGGATGAAGATACATTAGATACTTGGTTCAGTTCTGCACTTTGGCCATTCTCCACACTTGGCTGGCCTGACAAGACTGAAGATTTAGATTACTTCTATCCAACCAATGTTCTTGTAACAGGTTATGATATTATTTTCTTCTGGGTAATCCGTATGGTATTCTCCGGTCTTGAACAGATGGGTGAAGTTCCATTTGACACTGTATTGATTCATGGTCTTGTACGTGACTCCCAGGGACGCAAGATGAGTAAATCTCTCGGCAATGGTATTGATCCGCTGGAAATTATCGAAAAATACGGTGCTGATGCCCTTCGTTTTACATTGGTTACAGGTAATGCACCTGGTAACGATATGCGTTTCTACTGGGAACGTGTAGAAGCAAGCCGTAACTTTGCCAATAAAGTATGGAATGCATCCCGTTTCATGCTCATGAACTTTGAACAGGCAGAAGAAGCTGGTATTTCTATTGATAATGTAACACTTGATGACCTTACACAGGCAGATAAATGGATCTTATCCAAAGCAAATACACTTGCTAAAGAAGTTACAGCCAATATGGATAACTATGACCTTGGTATTGCTGTTCAGAAATTGAACGACTTTATCTGGGAAGAATTCTGTGACTGGTATATTGAAATGGTTAAACCACGTCTTTATAACAATGAAGACCAGACAAAAGCAGCAGCCCTCTGGACATTAAAGACAGTTCTCATCCAGTCCTTAAAATTACTTCATCCATATATGCCATTTATTACAGAAGAAATTTTCTGTAATGTACAGCAGGAAGAAGAATCTATCATGATTTCTTCATGGCCTGTATTTAAAGATGAATGGAACTTTGAAGCAGATGAAACAGCTGTTGAAGCCATCAAAGCAGCTGTTCGCGGTATCCGTAATGTGCGTACAGGTATGAACGTGCCGCCAAGCAAGAAAGCAAAAGTGATTATTGTTACAGAAAACGAAGAAGTGAAAAACATCTTTGAAAATGGTAAAGCCTTCTTTGGTTTTCTCGCATATGCAAGTGAAGTTGTTCTTCAGGCAGACGAAACAGGCATTGACAAAGACGCAGTTTCCACAGTGATTCATCAGGCAACAATTTACATGCCATTTGCAGAACTTGTGGATATTGCTGAAGAAAAAGCACGTCTTGCAAAAGAAGTAGATAAACTTAAAAAAGAAGTTGCAAGAGCAACAGGCATGCTGAATAATCCAAACTTCGTCAGCAAAGCTCCTGAAGCAAAGATTCAGGCAGAACGCGAAAAGCTGGATAAATATACTCAGATGTTAAAGCAGGTTGAAGAACGATTGGAAGCTTTAAACGGATGATAGAGAATGTAGTAGAATATTTGTATCAGATCCCCCGGTTTGCAAGAACCGGGGGTCTTGAACAAACACAGGAACGTTTAAGACTTTTGGGAAATCCTGAAAAAAGTTTTCGATATATTCATGTGGCAGGAACTAATGGCAAAGGATCCACCTGCGCCTATTTAGAATCAGCACTTCGTCATATGGGATTTAAAACAGGATTATTCACATCACCGCATTTGATTCGTATCAATGAACGTATACGTATCAATAATGTGGAGATTTCAGATGAAGCCTTTATAAAGGCATTTCACAAAGTAAAAGAATTAATTGATATGCAGATGCAGCAGGGGATTGCCCACCCGACATTTTTTGAATTTATTTATTTAATGTCTATGTGTGCATTTAAAGATGCCGGAATCGAATATGGTATTATTGAAACCGGACTCGGAGGCCGGCTGGATCTTACGAATGCAGTTGAAGATCCGGAGATAACAGTGATTACATCGATTAGCCTGGATCATACGGCAATTCTTGGAGATACGATTGAAAAAATTGCAATGGAAAAAGCAGGAATTATTAAGCCGGAGATACCACTTGTTTTTCTGGATAAAAATTCGTCTGTTTCAGATGTTCTGTTACATCGTGCAGATCAAATGGACAGTACAGCATTTCCGGTGAGAAATACCTGGGTGGAAAATGTTTCTGTGGATACAGGGCATATAGAATTTACATACCGGTGTCCATATTTTAAAAATTATGATATAATTTTAAAAACCAATGGAATGTATCAGATTGAGAATGCATGCCTTGCGATTACATGTCTCGAAGTTTTGCGCTTGAAATGTGGTTTTGACATGGGTGAACTGGATTTCTGCCGAGCGATACAAAAAGGCCTTTTTGATATGCAGTGGGCAGGTCGTATGGAAGCTGTTGAAGAACGGATATATGTGGATGGTGCCCATAATGATGATGCGGTACTTCAGTTGGTTTCCTCAGTAAATCAAATGTTTTCTCAAAAAGAGGTCTATGTTGTTTTTGCCGTTGCAGAAGATAAAGACTATGAAAACATGGTCAGACATTTGTGCCAGATTCATCGTTTGCAAGGTGTCGTCGTAACTGAAATTGATAATGGACGACGCAGAGACTATCATGAAGTTCAGGATATTTTTAATAAAAACTGGCATGGAATGATTGATGGAACATATAATGTAAATGAGGCCATTGTTCTCGGAAAAAAATGGATGGGAGACGATGGTATATTGATTTGTACAGGCTCTCTTTATCTTGTTGGACATGTGAAAGAGATTCTTGGAGGAATTTAGATGATTAACTTTGATGAAGAACTTAAAAAATACAAACCAAGTCTTGAAGTCGATCAGGCAGAAGAAGCGATTGCACGTAATGATCTTCGGGATGTTATTGACATTGTTGAAGAGATGATGCAGGAAGTTCGTCATGAGCACAGACGTACAAGATAAAGTCAGGAGGACGTTATATGAATTGTCCAAATTGTGGTACGCCTCTTGAGAATGTTTATCGTTGTCCTCAGTGTCAGCATGAAGACGGAACATTAAAGCGAATTATCCGGGCATCGAATTACCATTATAATCAAGGGTTGTACAAGGCAAGAATACGCGACTTGAGTGGTGCGATCACATCACTTCAAATGAGTTTAAAATATAATAAACGCAATACAAATGCAAGAAATCTTCTTGGACTTGTCTATTTTCAAGCCGGTGAAATTGTGGAAGCTCTTGGCGAATGGGTCATTAGTATGCATTTTCAGAACAAAGGGAATGTTGCGAAGAATTATATTAAAAAGATTCAGAACAATCAGGAACAGCTTGAAGAAATGAACAGTACCATACAGAGTTATAATCAGGCGCTTTTGTATGTGCGTTCATCAAATGCAGACCTGGCGATCAATGAATTGAAAAAGGCGGTTCATGTGAATCCGAATTATATTCGGGCCTATCAGTTGCTTGGTCTCTTATATATGCAGAAAAAACAATACTCTGCAGCGAAAAAGGTACTTGTGAAAGCACTGAAACTGGATCGGAATAATACGACAACAGTTCGTTATCTGGCAGAGCTTGGAGATGTGTCCCACTATCGGCGTAAAGATAAAGAGAATGTTGAAAGAAAACAGACATTTGTTCAGATCAAGGATCCTACCCCGATTATTATTGAAAAGACTTCAGATAGTTATACGGATTTCAATACAAGTACATTATCCTTTGTAAATATTTTAATTGGTATTATTATCGGGGCAGCGGTTGTCGGTCTGCTTCTTGTACCTTCGATTCAGAAAATGAAGACTTCAGAGTATAATGAAGCCATTGTTGAATATAGCAGTCAGATTTCTGAACGTAATAAAGAAATTGCAACATTACAATCGCAGCTTGATGCATTGACAGCACAGAATGAGCAGTTAATTAGCGATGCGGAAAGTACAACAAGTATTGCGGACAATGGTCTGACAGAAAATATTTTAATTCAGGCCATGAAAGCTTACATGGATAATGATTTCATGAAAGCTGGCAACCTGTTAGCTGAAGTAGATAAGAGTTTATTGGAAGATGCAGATGCACAGTCCGTATATGATTATCTTAGTGCCAAAATTGGAGATACGGTGATTGATCGTTATTTTGCTGAAGCCTATGAATATACTAAGCAAAAAGATTATATGAATGCGGTAGGCTATTTTGAAAAAATACTAAAGCTGGATCCGGATTCTGCAGAAGCACGTTATGAAATGGGACGTTGTTATCATTATCTGACAGATTTCGAAAAAGCAAGACAGTGTTATACATATATCATTGATAATCATAGTGACAGTAGTTACTATGAAGATGCTCAAATGTATTTGAATGAGATTAATAATAAAACAGCTCAAAACTAAATATTTTTTACAAAAGATGAATTCTGAATCAGGAATTCATCTTTTTTTTGTCGAATTTTGAATGTTTTTATTCAAAGCAGGAAGCTGTTTTGAAATAAAGTAAAAGGAGGAAAATTATGGAATACGAATTTTGGGGGTCGTATTTGATTGTTCATGCAGGAAAAGAACTTGATCATCATCATACTGAAATTTTGCAGAAAGGGATGAATCGGGTGGGAAAGCAACGGGGATACAAGAATCTTATATTTGATTTTACGAATACACATTTTATGGATAGTTCCGGTGTGGGAATGATTATCGGGCGTTATAAATATTTATCAATGTATGGAGGCAGTGTCTTTGTTGTAGGTTTATCACCCGCTTTGGAGAAATTATTTTATGTATCCGGTCTTCATAAAATAATACGGACATTTTCGAAAATGGAGGATGTGTTCAATGAAAAATGAAATAAAGGTGATATTTGGCACAGATTCAGCAAATGAGCAATTTGCTCGTATGGTTATTTCAGCGTTTACTATGCGTTTGGATCCCACATTGGAGGAGCTGGCGGATATGAAAACAGCGGTATCTGAAGCAGTCACAAACAGTATTATTCATGGATATGAAGAACAGGATGGAATCATTGAAATGCGTTGTCGAATTGAAGAAAGGGAGGTATATATTGAAGTTATCGATTTTGGTGTGGGAATTGAAAATATCGAGAAAGCCATGGAGCCTATGTATACAACAAGGGCGGAACTTAATCGTTCGGGTATGGGATTCGCTTTTATGGAAGCGTTTATGGACGAATTAAAGGTTGAATCCGAACCAGGAAAAGGAACACACATTTTTATGAAAAAAATCTTAGGTGAGGTTTAATTAAAATGGAATTTCTTGAATTGCTTTTAGCCGCAAAATCAGGGGATAAAGAATCAAGAGATTTGCTTATAGAAGAAAATATAGGTCTTGTATGGAGTGTTGTACGTCGCTTCGCTAATAGAGGACATGAGATGGAAGATCTATTCCAGATTGGAGTTATCGGGTTAATCAAAGCCATTGATTATTTTGATACAAATTATGATGTGAAATTTTCAACGTATGCTGTTCCTATGATTTCCGGAGAAATCAAGCGGTTCTTGCGAGATGATGGTATGGTTAAAGTAAGTCGTTCTCTTAAAGAACATGCATGGAAAATTCAAAAAGCCCGTGAGAAGTTGAATCAACTTAATGGACGAGAAGCTTCGATTGAGGAACTGTGTGCCTGTACAGGGCTTGAACCGGAAGATGTTGTCACAGCCATGGAATCCGGATGTGAGGTGGAATCTTTGAATAAAATTATTTATCAAAGTGATGGGCAGCCGGTGCGTCTTGTGGATAAACTGGTTGAAAATAAGGATTCTCATGGAGAACTTATTGATAAACTCTTAATTGAAGAATTGATGGGGCAATTAAATGCGAGAGAACGGGAATTAATCATTATGCGGTATTATTGTAATGAAACTCAGAGTAAAATTGCAGATTATTTTGGTATTTCTCAGGTTCAGGTGTCACGTATGGAAAAACGTATATTAAGACAAATGAGAGAAAGTCTGAATGCACATTAAATAAAGAGATCGATGTCAAAGAAAAATGTGATTGAATTGGTTTATGAGTGGGTGTATTATAGATAGTAAATGAGAGAAATCCATGATTATGATTTGGGGAGGATAAACATATGAAAATCAGCTTATTAGAACCTATTGGTGTATCAAAGGAAGTATTGGATGAACTTTCCAAAGGACTTATTGAACGAGGTCATGAATTCACGTTTTATGATACAAAAACAACAGACGTGGATGAATTGAAAAAACGTTCCGAAGGATGCGACATCGTTATGATTGCGAATAATCCATATCCTACAGAAGTTGTAGAATCTGCAGATGCATTAAAGATGATTTCTGTGGCTTTTACAGGAATCGACCATATTGGTACAAAAGCTTGCAAAGATAAAGATATTATGATCTGCAATTCTGCAGGATATTCGAATCAGACCGTTGCAGAACTTGTTCTTGGTATGGCTATTGCAGGCCTTCGTAATATGGCAAAAGGCAACGAAGTTGTTCGTAACGGCGGTACAAGTGCAGGTCTTGGCGGTCGTGAAATCTGTGGACGTACGGTAGGTATTATCGGTCTTGGCAAGATTGGTATGGTGGCTGCAAAACTTTTCCAGGCATTTGGTGCAAAAGTTATTGCATATAATCGCAGCGAAAAAGAAGAAGCAAAAGCTATGGGTATTGAATACAAATCTTTAGAAGAAGTATTATCCGAAAGTGATATTATTTCTTTAAATATGCCATTGAATGACAGCACACGTGGATTTATCAGTGCTGATAAGATTGCATTGATGAAACCAACAGCCGTATTTATTAACTGTGCACGTGGTCCGATTGTTGATAACGAAGCATTGGCAAAAGCATTAAATGAAGACAAACTTGGATTTGCATGTGTGGATGTTTTTGATATGGAACCACCAATTCCAGCAGATTATCCATTACTTTCTGCAAAGAATACACTCTTAACACCACATCAGGCATTTATTTCCGAAGAGTCCATGATTCGTCGTGCCAACATTGTATTTAACAATGTTTATGCATACCTTGATGGAGAGCCGGTCAACGTTTGTAAATAGTTTTAAGTGAGATTTTATGAATACATCTTTTGAAAGTTTATTTCAAAAGATGTATTTTTTTTATGTCTTCAGCCACAATAATCTTTGTAAATTTGTGTTGATTAAGGTGAGGAAAAGTATGACTTCAAAAATGGATATCTATATTTGTCTGGACGAGCATGTAAAGGTACAAAAAAAACAGATATGCTTAAAGGATTTTGCCAAAGTCTATTGTCAAGATTCAGATATTAAACATCAGGTGGAGAAAACACTTATCTTTGCATTTGAAAATGAAAAGGAAAAGAAGGAGGTTCTTTCGCTTTTATATATCTACAGGAAAATCGAAGAAAATATAAGTGATGAAGTGACCTTCCATTCAATCGGAGCTTCGGATTGTCTGTTGGAATTTTCGGATAAAGTGTCGGAGAATCAACTTATCCAATATTTGAAAGTGACGTTTGTATCGTTTGTCTTATTTTTGGGGGCCGCATTTTCAATCATGACTTATGATCAGGATGCGGGAGTTGCCGATGTTTTTTCGACTTTATATACACTTTTTAATTTCGAAAACTCTGGCAATCATCTTTTGGAGCTCGGATATTCTCTCGGAATTGGTGTGGGAATTCTGATGTTTTTTCATCATTTTGAGAAAAAGGGTGAACGAACTCCAACAGCAATGGAAATCCAAATGAATAAATATGAAAACGATATGGTGGAATCCTATGTGAAAGCAGCAGAACGTCAGGGAAAATCTTTGGAGGTCGATTCAAAGTGACAGATAAAATACTATTTTTTATCGGTTTATCTTCTGGCCTTGTAACATCAGCGGCACTTTTTGCACTTATTGCCAGTATAGGCGTTTTAAATCGTTTAGCTCAAATGACGCACACCGCATGCTATATACGATGGTATGAATTGTGTTTTGTTCTAGGATGTACGCTGGGGAACGGATTTTATATCTTTCAAATTCCTGTTCGAGGTGCAGGGTATGGCGTACTGTTTTTGATCGGAGGATTTATGGGCATATATCTGGGATGTTTTATTGGTGCTTTGTCCGAAGTTTTGAATGTTTTTCCGTGTTTGTTTCATCGGATCCGGCTAAAAATGGGCATACGTTTATTTATAATATTTATGGCATTAGGAAAATCCATTGGAGGAATTTTAGATTTTTTCGTACACAATCAATGATATAGGAGGAATAAGGATGGATCAAAAAGCGTATCAGCAATTTGTAGAACAGGTAACACCAAAAGTCAATGGATGGATGTCTTTTTTTAAGGCCTTCGTTACCGGAGGTGCAATTTGCGTTCTGGGTCAGGTTTTATATGAATGGTTTAAGGATCGGGGATGTATGCACAATTTGGCAAACAATTATACAACTTTAGTTTTAATCTTAATCAGTGTTCTGCTTACCGGCCTGAATCTCGTTGGACCTGTTACAAAATTTGCCGGGGCAGGGTATCTGGTACCCATCACAGGTTTTGCAAATTCTGTAGCATCTTGTGCGATTGAATATAAGAAAGAAGGTCAGGTTTTTGGGATCGGCAGCCAGATTTTCACGATTGCAGGACCGGTCATACTTTATGGAATTGTGACAAGTTGGTTTTTTGGAATGATATACTGGCTTTTGATACAATTTGGACTTTATTAAAATAAAAAAGGATAGGAGATTGACATGGGTAGTAAACGTCGGGGAAAGTATACAATTTGTTTTGAACAGCCGCCAATTATCAAAAGTTATGCATCAATTGTCGGAAAAAAGGAATCCGAAGGTCCATTAAAAGAATATTTTGATGTTGTGTGTGAAGATCCCATGATGGAACAGAACAGTTGGGAAGAAGCAGAAGGGCAGCTGCAGTGTCATGCTGTATTAAAGGCTTTAGATAAAGCGTATATGCAGCCGGAGGATATTCATTATCTATTTGCGGGAGATTTGTTGGGACAAACAATGGCAACGTCCTTTGGAGTGATGGAGTTGCAGATTCCCCATTTTGGTTTATACGGTGCATGCTCAACCATGGGTGAATCGTTAAGTCTAGCATCTATGAGTATCGACGGTAACTATGCAGAACGCGCTGTTGCAGTTACGTCCAGTCATTTTGCCAGTGCGGAAAAACAATTTCGTTTTCCATTAATGTATGGCAACCAACGTTCTCTTGCTGCGACCTGGACGGTGACCGGAAGTGGCGCTGTAATTCTGGAACATCCATCTTTAAGTTCCGAACAGGTTGTAGCAAAGTCTGTTCGGATTAAGGCTGTTACCACAGGGAAAATTATCGACTATGGTATTAAAGATTCACAAAATATGGGTGCCTGTATGGCACCGGCTGCAGCATTCGTTATTGCGAACCATCTGAGAGATATGAATTGTGAACCGGAAAGATATGATCGGATCATTACAGGAGATCTGGGAAGTGTCGGTCAGAAGATATTATTGGAACTCATGAAAGAAGAAGGGTTTGATATTCAGAAACAGCATATGGATTGCGGTATCGAAATATTTGATTCAAAAACCCAGGATACGCATGCTGGAGGCAGTGGTTGTGGATGTTCTGCAGTTACATTGTGTGGCTATATTCTAAAACAGCTTGAAACAGGTGCCTGGAAGCGGGTTTTATTTGTACCGACAGGTGCTTTGCTTTCAAAAATCAGCTTTAATGAGGGGTTAAGTATTCCAGGGATTGCGCATGGCATTGTTCTAGAAAAAGATTGATATTTTAAAATAGAAGTTTATAATAAAATACAGATGATAATTTTGAAGGAGCGATTTAGATGAAGTTTGAATATGCCAAACGTTTGGAAAGCTTTCAGGCGGGAATTTTTGCAATATTAAATGAAAAAAAAGACGAATTATTACATCAGGGAAGAGAAGTTTATAATCTGTCTGTAGGTACACCGGATTTTATGCCTGCAGCCCACATCATGGAAGCTGTGGAAAAAGCATGTCAGGATCCGGAAAATTACAAATATTCACTGGTTGATATACCGGAACTTTTGGATGCAGTCGTAGGTCATTATGAAAGACGCTACGGCGTACATATTACTCCGGACGAAGTCATGTCTATCAATGGTTCCCAGGAAGGCATAGCTCATATTGCTATGGCACTTTGCGATCCGGAAGATGTGGTTCTTGTTCCGAATCCGGGATATCCAATTTTTTCTATTGGACCATTTTTATGTGGTGCAACACCTGTGACATATGATTTAAAACCAGAAAATCACTTTATGCCGGACTTTGATCGAATTCCGGAAGACATTGCACAAAAAGCAAAATTTATGATTGTATCCTATCCGTTAAATCCGGTGTGTGTTACAGCAGATGATTCAGTCTATGAAAAATTAATTCAGTTTGCCAATAAATATAACATTATTGTGCTTCATGATAATGCGTACTCGGATATTATTTATGATGGAAAAAAAGGAGGTTCATTCCTGAAATATGAAGGCGCAAAAGATATCGGCGTGGAATTTTATTCGTTGTCTAAGTCCTATAATCTGACGGGAGCCCGTATTTCTTTTGTTGTTGGAAATAAAGATATTATTCGTAAATTTAAGACGGTACGCAGCCAGATTGATTATGGCGTATTTAAACCGGTTCAGTTTGGTGCCATTGCGGCACTTAATGGACCACAGGATGCAGTGATTGCTCAGTGTGAAGAATATGAGCGACGTAATAAGGCACTTTGTGGAGGACTTCGTCGAATTGGATGGAACGTTCCTGATAGTGAAGGAACCATGTTTGTATGGGCACCAATTCCTGATGGATATACATCTTCTGAGAAGTTCTGTATGGATCTTGTTGAAAAGACAGGGGTGCTCTGCACACCGGGAAGCAGCTTTGGAAGCCTTGGAGAAGGCTACGTTCGCTTTGCATTGGTACGGGATGTAGAGACCATGGAAAAAATTGTGAATGTTATTGAAGCCAGTGGCATTTTAAAATAATGTCGGATACATAGTTTCTTTTGTATCGTACATACTGGAAATATAAATGTATGGAAAGGATGCGAAAGATATGGTGTATATAAAAGCATTTATTGTTGGAGGCCTCATTTGCGGACTGATTCAGGTTCTCATGGACCATACCAAATTACTTCCCGGACGGATTATGGTGTTGTTGGTTTGTCTTGGTATTGTTGCCGGAGTTTTTGGCATATACAAACCTCTGGTGGATTTTGCCGGAGCGGGAGCAACGGTGCCTTTAAGTGGATTTGGCTTTGCCCTTTGGGAAGGGGTACGAAATGCTATTAACGAAGAAGGTTTTATAGGAATATTTAAAGGCGGATTTAATGCGTCATCGATTGGAATAACAGCATCTCTTTTATTATCTTACCTGGCTTCGTTGATTTTTAATTCTAAAATGAAAAAATAAGAATTTTGTAATGAAAAAAAGACCTGAATTGGAGTTCAGGTCTTTTTGTATTTTATTTAGCCAACAGGTGTCGGTGTCGGAGAATCTCCTCCAGAAGGTTGAGTTTCAATCACTGGAGGTTCTGGTGACGGAGCATTTGTCTGAGGTGGAACGGTTTCTGGTGGAGCACATGTACATCCGGTTGTTGGAATGTCTTCCTGAGAAGAGAATATCTTATCTTCACGCTCTGCAGAATATTCTCCAGCCAAACCACCACAGGCTTTACATACAGTTACCGTAAGAGCTTTACAATCACAAGTTTCTTTTGGAATTTCATAAGAGAAGCTGAATTCCTTGGACGTTCTGTTTTCATCTAATGTATTCGGTCCGGCAAGTTTACCACAGTTGCTGCAAATTTCTGCAATATAGTGATCACTGCAGTAACCGCTTGGAAGAGCAGATAAATCGAAATATTCGGTAATACCGGAACATGCGGAGGTTCCAACAAGTTTACCGGATTTGGAACACACGGTACGCGTTCCTATACCTTCTGGAATTTCAAAGGATGCATCTTCATAATCGAAAGTTTCATTGATACGTCGCATAATGGTTGCCCATAAACGGTTGTGTTCGTTTTCCTGTAAACCGTTCATTTCATAATTCTGATCATAACCTAACCAGATGCCAGCGGTAAGATATGGTGTATATCCAACAAACCATAAGTCACGTGTATCTGTTGTTGTACCTGTTTTGCCGGCAACAGCAATACCATCGTTTGTATTTGCATTCGTACCTGTACCTTTTGTTACAACGTCTTCCATAGCATTTGTAATAAGGAAACAGGTTGTTTCTTTAAGTACGCGTGTACCCTCTGCATTTGTATTGTCTAAAATAACATTACCGTCACGATCGACAACTTTCGTATAGAAAACCGGACGAATATATTCACCACCATTGGCAATAGCTGCGTAAGCGCCTGTAATCTCAAGGTTTGTAACACCATGGGTCAAACCGCCCAATGCAAGAGACTCAACATAGTCATCATCTGTAAGTGTTGTAATACCAAGCTTGCGGCAATATTCAATAGCAAGAGAAGGTGTAACCTGTTCAACAAGGAATTTGGTTGTAATAACGTTCATAGACCATGTAATACCACGACGTACGGTGGAAAGTCCCCAGTAACCGGAATACCAGTTGCTTGGTGTATAACCTGCAGCCGTTGTATATTTAGCATCCATAGTTGAAGTTGCGAGTGTCATACCTGCGGCGTCAATACCTGGAAGATAACATGCAAGAATCTTGAAACAGGAACCAGGCTGACGCGTGGACTGGGTTTCACGGCTGAAAGATAAACTTTCTTTCTTTTCATTACGACCACCGGCAATGGCTTTGACTTCACCTGTTCTCTGATCCATCAATACGAAAGAAGACTGAAGTGCATATGGCTGATCAAAGGTTTCGGCAATCGTATTTTCTTCAGTAATTCCCATAGCTTCTTTATATTTGTTAATATCGGCCCAGGCTTCTTCTTCATTATCGTAGATTAAACGGAAACTTGAACTGACATTGTTCCAATACCAATATTGCATGGTCATCTGGTCATAGTTGGCTGTTGTGCCGTCTTCTTGAAGCGTAGAACATCGCCATACAAGACCAAGAGCATTAAAATTAGCGAAATTGCTATTATCTGCATATTCTTCATCAACAATCTGCTGCATGGTGTTGTCCTGTGCAAGATAAACTTTTAATCCGCCGCCATAGAGCTTATTGACAGCCTGTTCGGATGTATAACCAAGTTTATCCTGAAGATCCTGAAGTACTTGACGAATGGCAGCATCTTCATAATAAGTAAAGATCTCATTATTGTCAGTTGTTTCTTCTGCACGAGCAGCAATACGTGCATAGACATCATCCGCCATGGCTTCATCATATTCAGCCTGTGTGAGATAACCCTGATCGAGCATATCGCCTAAAGTTTTTTCACGACGTTCTTTGTTTTTCTCAGGATAATAAATTGGGTCATAGTAGGTCGGACTCTTTGCGATACCGGCCAGAACAGCAGATTCTGAAGCATTAAGTTCAGAACAGGATTTACCAAAGTATCTCTGGGAAGCAGCTTCAACACCATAAGTGGAAGCACCAAGATTGATCGTGTTCAGATAGGCTTCAAGAATTTCTTCTTTAGACATTTCTTTTTCGAGTTCAAGAGCAAGATACTGTTCCTGAAACTTACGTTTAAATTTTAATAAGAGAGAATCTTCGTCACCACCGCCAAAAATACTCAGTTTTAATAACTGCTGTGTAATGGTGCTGGCACCTTCGGAAAAGTCTCCGGATGTGATACCAACAAAAAAAGCACGAACGATACCTTGTGGGTCAATACCATTATGATCCCAGAAACGTGAATCTTCCAAAGCGATAAAAGCATTCTGTAAGACTTTAGGCATATCTTCGATGCTCTTTGCTATACGGTTGGTTTCAGGCTGATAGAGCTGAGTTACCATATTACCGTCACGGTCATAAATGAAAGACTTATAACCTTCAGGGATAACATCTTCAACACTGATTATCGGAGCACTGTCAAGAACACCTTTTAATCCGCCGATTCCTGCGGCGACACCAACAACACCAATGGTGATCAACGCAAAAATAAAGATACGGAATATATTAAAAGTGACTTTATGCTTGGCTTTTGGAACACTGGAACGGATATGTTTTTCCTTTTTCTTTGTTCCGTGTTTACTATAGTCCATGAAAAATCATCCTCCTTTACAAACTTACGTTTTATTATATCAAATATATAGTGTTAAAGCAAAGAAAATTTTGTGAATTATTACAGGTTGTGATATAATATGAACACTTAATTGAGAACGAACGAAATCGAAGCATGAAATTGAACACATAATGAAAGGACATTAATATATGGAAGCTTACAAAATTGTATATCGTGGTGGAGAGGGAGAAATCGTCGAAAAAAAATCGCGCTTTATAGCATCAGTATGCCCCGTTGATACAGAAGAAGATGCGGTTATATTTATAGAAAAAACAAAAAAGAAGTATTGGGATGCCAGACATAATTGTCATGCCTTTGTTATCGGTGAACGTAACGAAATTTCAAGGTGCAGCGATGATGGTGAACCGTCTGGAACGGCAGGCAAACCCATGTTAGATGTTCTTCTTGGTAACGGACTTCATAATGTTTGTGTGGTTGTGACTCGTTATTTTGGTGGAACTTTACTTGGAACCGGTGGTTTAGTGCGTGCATATAGCAAAGCTGTACAGGAGGGAATCGCAAACAGTCTGGTCATAGAAAAGGTTTTGGGCTGTAAAATGAAAATTTATACAGATTATAATGGAATTGGTAAAATTCAATATATTATTGGAAAAAGTCAGGCAATGACTTTAAATACCGAATATACAGACCGTGTTTGTGTTGAAATATTAATCCAAAAGGACCTTCTTGAAAGTTTAAAAAAGGAAATCATCGAAGTAAGTAACGGAAAAGCGGAGCTTGATATCAGTGATCCATGTTGGTGTGCAGTTGCTGAAGATGAAGTTATTGTATTTTAAAGCGAAATGTTCGTGATTATATGTATTTTTATGCAATAAATACTTGCTTTTTAAAGTGTATTCATTGTATACTGAAGTTTATCTAAATAAAATAACAAATCAGATTAGGAGGAAACGAACATGAAAAAGATCGTAAGTTTGGTATGCGTACTTACAATGGCGGTATCCATGCTTGCAGGATGCGGTTCTGAAACAAAAGAAACAAAGGCAGCTGAAACAACAGCAACAGAAGATGGCGGAAAACTCATCATGGCTACAGAAGCTGGATTTGCTCCATATGAATATACAGAAGATGGACAGACAGTTATTGGTGTAGACGTAGATATTGCAAACGAAATTGCAACAGCATTAGGTAAAGAACTTGTGATCCAGAATATGACATTTGATGGTGCTTTGCTTGCAGTACAGGAAGGTTCTGCAGACTTTGCAGCAGCAGGGATCTCTGTAACACCTGAACGTCAGGAAGTTATGGACTTCACAATGGAATATGCAACATCCAAACAGGTAATTGTTGTTAAATCCGGTGTTGATACAATTACAGCTCCAGAAGATATTAAAGAAGGTGTAGCTGTAGGCGTACAGATGGGTACAACAGCAGATTTCTACTGTGGAGATCTTGGATGCGAAGTAAAACAGTACAACAAATATGCAGAAGCAGTTATGGAATTAAAGAATGAAAAAATTTCCTGTATTGTTATGGATTCTCTTCCAGCAGAACAGCTTGTAGCTGCGAATGAAGAACTTGAAATCCTCGATGCAGAACTTTTTACAGATAAATATGCAATCGCTGTTCAGAAAGGGAATGAAGAACTTCTTGAACAGATGAACGAAGTATTACAGACACTCATTGACGCTGGTAAGATTGACGAATTTACAATCAATCATACAACAAAATAATTTACGTTATTTTGGAAGTTCACGAACGGAGGTAACAGCGTGGGTGAATGGTTTGCATCGGTTGCCGAAAGTTTTTCAAAGGCGTTTTTAGTCAGCAGTCGATATATGGCATATTTAAATGGTTTTAAAACAACCTTAATCTTATCATTTTTTGCTGTTATTGTAGGTGTGGCACTTGGATTGATCCTTGCCATTATCAAATATATGGCAAATCATATGGAAAAAAATATTATTCTGACAATTTTGCGTTGGATAGCTGATTTTTATATTGCGATCATCCGAGGTACACCGGTATACGTTCAGATGCTGATCATCTATTTTATTATTTTTGCAAAGATGGATACATCACCGTTGGTTCCTGCAGTTTTATGCTTCGGTATTAATTCCAGTGCTTATGTGGCTGAGATAATTCGTGCAGGTATTGAGGCGGTTGATCCGGGACAGATGGAAGCCGGACGCTCTCTCGGGCTTAGTTGGACTCAGACAATGATCAGTATTATTATGCCTCAGGCGATTAAGAATATTTTGCCGGCACTTGGTAATGAATTTATTGTTTTGATTAAAGAAACAGCCATTGTTGGTACGATAGCCGTTATGGATGTCACAAAGGCTGCCCAGAATATTGGTTCGATTACTTTTGATTATTTGCCTCCGCTTTTAATTACAGCGGCAATGTATTTTATCGTTGTTGTCCTGTTGACAAAACTGTTAAATGCATTTGAAAGGAGGTTGGCTCAGAGTGATCGACGTTAAACATTTGAGTAAATCTTTTGGAGAGAATGAGGTTCTGATTGATTTAAATGAACATATTTATCAGGGTGAAAAAGTAGTTATCATCGGTCCATCCGGATCGGGTAAAAGTACGTTTTTAAGATGTCTGAATCTTATGGAAAAGCCAACTTCAGGAAATATTATATTTAAAGCACATGATATTACAACGGCAAAATCCAGAGAGGTTGATCAGATTCGACAGAAGATGGGGATGGTGTTCCAGCATTTTAATCTGTTTCCACATTTGACGATTAAAGAGAATATTACACTGGCACCAGTCAAACTGCATCTTATGAGCAAAGAAGAGGCAGATAAAAAAGCGATGGAACTCTTGGAACGTGTTGGTTTGAGCGATAAGGCAGATGCCTATCCAGCCCAGTTATCCGGTGGTCAGAAGCAACGTATTGCGATTGTTCGCAGTCTTGCTATGAATCCGGAAGTGATGCTGTTTGATGAACCGACATCTGCATTGGATCCGGAGATGGTCGGCGAAGTACTCGAATTGATGAAACAGCTCGCTGAAGAAGGTATGACGATGGTCGTTGTAACTCATGAGATGGGGTTTGCACGTGAAGTAGCATCCCGAGTGTTATTTATGGCCGATGGGCATATCCTTGAACAAAATACACCGGAAGAATTTTTCTCTAATCCGCAGAATGAACGTTTGAAGGATTTTCTTGCAAAAGTATTATAAAATAATTCCTAAATCAAAAAGTCGTATTTCAAATGAAATGCGACTTTTGTTTTTTAAGCGATTGGACATTGAAAAAACGTCATAAATATTTTATATTTAAAGAAGATAATTTTCTGGGATGCGTAAAATGTTTAGAAAGTATATGGAGGATTAAATTATGGAATATGTAACACTTGGGAAATCTGGATTAAAGATATCCCGTATGGGTTTTGGTGGAATTCCGATTCAGAGAATTGATGCAGAAGGTACAAAAAAATTAATGGACAAGTTAATTGAATATGGTATCAATTACATCGATACTGCCAGAGGCTATACGGTAAGCGAAAGCTTTATTGGCGAAGCCATCGAGGGGAGACGTGATCAGTTTATTCTTGCAACAAAAAGTATGGCACGCACAAAAGAAGCTATGGCAAAAGATATTGATATTAGTCTGGAAAATTTACGTACGGATTATGTTGATCTTTATCAGATTCATAATCCAAGTATGGAGCAGTTTATGCAGGTAATGGCGCCAGGCGGTGCACTGGAAGCATTAATGGATGCAAAAGAAGCAGGGAAAATTGGTCATATTGGTGTGACTCTCCATTCGGTAGAAATATTCGAAAAAGCATTGGAACAGGAATGGATAGAAACCATTATGTTCCCATATAATATTGTGGAACGCCAGGGTGAAGAACTGATCCATAAATGTGTGGAAAAAAATATTGGATTTATTGATATGAAACCAATGGCGGGTGGCGCCATTGAAGATGGCTATTTAGCACTTCGTTTCATCTGTGCAAATCCGGATGTGACCGTGGTCATTCCTGGTATGTATGATGTTTCTGAAATAGATCAGAACGTTGCAGCTGTGAATGCAGAAGGGGCATTAACGGAAGAAGAACTTGAAAAGATGGAACAGATCCGTAAAGAACTTGGTACAAACTTCTGTCGTCGTTGTAATTATTGTCAGCCTTGTACGGTTGGAATTAATATTTCCGGATGCTTTTTGTTCCAGGGATATTTGGACCGCTATGGATTAGGTGAATGGGCAACAGACAGATATAAGTCTATGCCTGTAAAAGCAAGTGCCTGTGTGGAATGTGGTGAATGTGAATCTCGTTGTCCATATAATCTTCCGATTCGGGATATGTTAAAAGTTTGTGCAGAAAAATTTGGAGAATGATTCGCTGCATTTATTACAAAAAGTAAATGATTGTAGTTATGAAAAGCTTATTGAATATTCAATAGGCTTTTTGTTGTATGAGATATTTTTATAAAACAAAAAGCCGAAGTGGCTAGCTTCGGCTTGACGAGGGGAAATGTTATTTTACTTTTTTGCTTATTATTTAGTATATTTATATCATACAGGCAAAGTGTGAAGAAAATGTGTCTGATTAATAAAAAGATTCTAAAATAAATAAGATATTTATAAAAAAGAATGGTACAATTCATGGGAATTGTATCGGATAACCAGGTTGACGTTTGGGAAGTAGAGTGTTATCATGAATCTAGTATCGGAAACCACATATGAGGGAGGAAGAAATGAGTTATCGAATTGTTGGAGATAGTTGTACAGATTTAACTCCAGAGATGAAAAAAGAGGGGAATATAAACATTGTTTCATTGACTTTGAGTGTTGATGGTGTCGATTATAGAGATGATGAAACATTTGATCAAAAAGCATTTATTCAAGCGGTTGCAGCCAGTGAAGAGGCACCAAAATCAAGTTGTCCATCTCCGGAAGAATACAAAATTGCTTATGGAGAGAATAATGACACAGCCTATTGTGTGACATTATCTGCCAATTTGAGCGGTTCGTATAATAGTGCAGAACTGGGCAAATGTCTGATTCAGGAAGAATTTCCAGAAAAAAAAGTTCATGTATTTAATTCACGTTCAGCAGCTATTGGTCAGACATTGATTGCAATGAAGATAAAGGAAGTTGCAGATACGGGTGCTCCTTTTGCGGAAGTTGTGGAGCAGGTGGAAGCTTTTATTGATCAGCAGGAAACGCTGTTTGTTCTTGATAATCTCGAGACACTTCGTAAAAATGGTCGTTTATCAAATATGAAAGCTGCAGTGATCAATGTTTTAAATATTAGACCTGTTATGATGGCCACACCGGAAGGAACCATTGAACAGGCAATGATCGCACGTGGGAATAAAAAGGCTTTGAAGAAGATGTGTGAAGAAGTTGGAAATCGCGTGAGTGATTTTAGCAATCGAATTCTTGGAATTTCTCATTGTAATTGTCTTGAACGGGCATTGTATGTTAAAGCTGAGATCGAAAAGATGTATTCCTTTAAAAAAATTATTATTGCAGATACAGCTGGGGTAGCAACGATGTACGCCAATGATGGGGGGATTATTATTTCGTTTTAAGCTATTATTTAAAAATTATTTTGTAATCTGAAAGAAGTCTGTGTTCAGGCTTCTTTTTTTGTATAAATACAGGGATGGTCACACATAATAGTCTGGAGATTAGAAATGGAGTGTGTCGGAGTGGAAAGATATAACCATGGAATAGATGTTTATGAAGAATCATGGGAACAACTGACACGGGACAAATCATTTGAAGGTTATATGCCGGAAAAAGTATGCATTTCTTTATGTCAAATGGATGGGGTTATATGTCATCCTACAGTGAATATAGGAGATTATGTATATAGAGGACAGGTCATTGGTAAGCCGGATGACGAACGATTTGCCTGTGTTCATGCGAGTATATCCGGCTATATTGAGGAGATTTTTCAGTATCAGCGTGCACCTGGGATTTTTGAACCCATTTTACAAATTAGAAAAAGGCAGGAAAAAAACAGGGAATGGTATCCGTTTTCGTTGAACTATGATAAAGAAACCATTCAAAAAATGATGTATCAGATAGGAATACACAAAGACACGCTTTCTTTTGGAAAAAACTTGATTGTCAATGGGTTTGCAAACGAACCCTATATTACATCGGGATATCGTTTAATCATAGAAAGTCCTGGAAAAGTCATTATTGGGGCTATTTTATGGGCTATGGCAGCGGATTCAGAACAAATCTATTTGTGTATAAATGAAGATGCTCTGGATGCAGTTGTCAGATTAAAGCGCGCAGTTAAGAAATATGGTCACAATCTGGGAAATCGAAGGCCGATTTGGGTTGTACCAATGAAGCGAAGATATCCTAAGGGAAATGAACACATCATCAAATCTGTGGTGGCAGGTAGAGACAAATCGTCAGCAGTGGTTGTCACTGTTGCTGAAATGACTGCATTATACGATGGGATATACGATGGCGAACCATGGACAAAGGTTGGAGTTACCCTTTCAGGAAAAGTGTCTAATCCTAAAAATTTGTGGGTACCCATAGGGACAAATGTCAAAGAGCTGATTGATTATTGTGGAGGTATGCAGGAAGATGCTATGGTCATCAGTGGTGGACCATTCGGCGGAACAACCATCGATGCTTCAAGACATTGGATCCGAAGAGATACATCGGGAATTCTTGTCATGGATCTCAAAGATATTCCGGAGTCTGCCTGTGTTCATTGTGGAATGTGCAGGGAAGTTTGTCCTGAAAAACTTATGCCTGATCAGATTGAAAAAGAATATCTGGCAGGAAATGCCGATCTGGAATATTTACATGCAGATTATTGTATACGCTGTGGATTATGTTCTTACGTATGTCCTTCGGGACGGCGTTTGACAGAGTATGTAGGGCAGGTAAAAAAAGGACGTGTTCGCAAAAAAGGAGAGGAGAAAATAATGAAAGGTTCCTATATCCATCTTCGTTCACAAATGAATGGATTAAAATCTCTGAAATCGTTGGAAATAAAAAGTCAGAGCGCACCGCATATTCACAGAAGGGGAACGATACAAGATGTGATGAGAAACAGTATTTATGGATTAATTCCATTGATTCTTGGTGTTCTTATTCAAAATCCGTCAAAAGCGTGGCACATTGTGTCTATGCTGTCCATCGGAGCCATTACTTGTGTGCTGACAGAATATTATTGGCAGGAAGTTCATGGCAGATATTCGACCTTGCGCGATGGATCGGCGGTATTTACAGGAATTTTGCTGGCTCTTTTATTTTCTGTGGAGACACCGCTTTGGAAAGTGATTGCAGCTTCTATTGTCGCCATACTGCTTGGAAAACAATGTTTTGGTGGAATTGGAAGTTCGCTAATTCATCCGGTTATTGTAGGTAAGATTTTTGTTCAGCCCTTCGAAGTTCCAATGATTGAACCTCTATGGTATTTGGCTGTGCTGGCATTTTTGTGGATGCTGATGAGCCGTATGGTGCCATGGATTTTTCCAATGGTTTATCTTTTAGTAGTAGGTATGATTCGGCAAACTTTACTGGAATCGGCACTTGTCTATATTGTAGCAGCCTATTTTGTATGGAGTTACGAAACGATGGTGCCCACACGTCTGGGAAAATGGATGTATACATTGATATTGTCTGTATTCACAGTGTTGTTTGAACAGATTGGAATGGGTGTTTCCGGAATTTTTTTTGCTGTTGCATTTTCAAATTTGATTCTGCCCATCTTTAAAAATCGTTCCGTGAAAAGAGTTTGAAATAACTTGCCTTTTTGAAATCGACCCCCTATAATAATAATGATATATAGTGGAGGTTACTATGGATAAAAAACAGAGGATTGGAAAAATATCAGAATCGTCCGATAGAGAAGAAAGACGTATGAAAAAAACAGTAAGAAGATCTGGACATTCTTCCGATGCTTCCCGAAACGTTCGAAGAACGAATGTAAAAGGAAAGCGTGTGAGATCTTCAGGGCATAAGCGTACAGATATAAACAGGGGACAGCGTTCTTCAAGTATAGAATCCGTGCGTACGACATCCAAAAAACATATAGAAGAAAAAAATTCACAGGTTCGTCGCAAAAGAAGAAGACGTCGAAGGGAACGCCATATTTTTGCACGTCTGATTCAGTTGGCATTGATCCTGGCTTTAATAGGTATTCTGATTTTTGTTATATCGAATTTTGGAGAAGCAAATAAATTAAACAGTAAAGGCTTAGAAGCCTATGAAAGTGCAGATTATGAGATGGCAAACAGCTATTTCACAAAAGCCATCGAGAAGGATGGAACGAATTATGAATATTATTTGAATAAAGGCATGGCACTTTCCGAATTAAAGATGTATAAAGATGCGTTGACGGCGTTTGATGAGGCTCTTGAACATGCGGATAATAATTCTGAAACTCAGATGGTTTGGCGTGCAAGAGGCATATCTTTACTTTATCAGGGAAGTTATGATGAAGCTTTGGAAGCATTTGAAACAGCTTTGAATGGCAAAGAGAGTCGATATTCAGATACGGATATTGATATTTTGTATTATAAGGCTGAAACTTTAGATAAAGCGGGACGTTTTGTGGATGCGGTTCTTGTTTATTCGAAGATAGTTGATTCTAACGCTTCGGCGGATGCTTATATGCTGCGTGGAATGGAATATGTCAAAGTTGGCGACTATCCAAGTGCAGAGTCGGATTTAAGAACAGCGATTAAAAAAGATAAGAAGAATTATGATATATATCTTGCTTTATATCATGCGCTGACGTCACAGAAAAAGCATGATGATGCAGCCGCTGTGTTGGAAGAAGCCTTAAAATTAGGTGGCAATAAAGGCGAAGCACTTGTAAATCAGGGGAAGATTTACATGAAACTGGGTGAAATCTCCAAGGCAGAAGAAAAGCTTTTAAAAGCATTAGACAAAGGTGAGATCAGTGCAAATCTGGCACTTGCCCAGATTCAGATGGAAAAGACACCAGCCGATTATACCGCTGCAGTTAATTATTTTGAAACCTATTTGACATCCGTTACAAATGATGCAGAAGCATATAATATGTATGGCCTTTGTCTTGTAGAGATGGAAGAGTATGAAAAGGCAGAAGAGGCCTTTACAAAAGGTGTCGCTTTGAATGATCGACTGATGGATCGTTCAATATCCAAAAATCAGATTTCTGCAGCGGAGCATGCAGGACATTGGGCAAATGCATTAGAATATATAGAAGTTTATTTACAGAAATACTCGGACGACGAAACTGCAATAAAAGAGAAAGAATTTATTCAGACACGTATCCGATAGAAGAGGGAATATGGCAGAAGTATTTGAAACAAAACAGATGACAGAACGGGTAATTCTTGTTGGAGTATCCTATCAGGATAACGATGATACAGAACAGTCTCTGGAAGAACTCGGTGAATTAGCTTCAACAGCAGGTGCTGTATCCGTCGGTCGTATGATTCAGAACAGAGAAGCACCTCATCCGGGAACTTATCTTGGAAAAGGTAAAATTGAAGAATTAAAGCAGTTGATATGGGAACTGGATGCAACTGGGGTTATTTGCGATGATGAATTATCACCTGCACAGTTGGCAAATCTGGAAGATTTGCTCGAAACAAAAGTAATGGATCGAACATTGATTATTTTAGACATATTTGCCCAGCGTGCGTCGACACGTGAAGGTAAGATTCAGGTTGAACTTGCTCAGCTGCGTTATCGTGCGACTCGCTTAACAGGGCTTGGACGATCCTTGTCACGTCTGGGTGGTGGTATTGGTACAAGAGGTCCGGGTGAAAAGAAACTGGAAGTGGATCGTCGTTTAATTAAAGACCGTATTTCTCAGTTGAAACAGGAACTTGAGACAGTAAAACGACATCGAGAAGTTGCCAGACAGCAGCGCAGTAAGAATCCAATACCCGTTGCAGCTATTGTGGGTTATACGAATGCTGGAAAATCCACCCTTTTGAATCAATTAACAGGTGCAAATGTATTGGAAGAAGACAAGCTCTTCGCCACATTGGATCCAACAACCCGTAATCTGAAACTGGCTAGTGGTCAGGAAGTTTTATTGACAGATACGGTTGGGTTTATTCGTAAATTACCGCATCATTTGATTCAGGCATTTCGAAGCACTTTGGAGGAAGCCAAATATGCTGATTTGATTTTGCATGTGGTTGATGCTTCGAATCCACAGATGGATGTGCATATGCATGTTGTTTATGACACATTGAATCAATTGGAAGTTGGTGATAAACCGGTCATTACACTGTTTAATAAGATTGATCGAATGGAAGACGAACAGGGAATGTATCTGAAAGATTTTCGTGCAGAAGAGACCTTAGCTGTGTCTGCAAAGTATCAAAAAGGTCTTGAAGAAGTCAAAGATGCGATGGAAGAAATCTTCAGAAAGAGTAAGGTTCTTATTGAACGTGTTTTTGACTATACACATGCTGGAGATATTGCGGTGATTCGTAAGTATGGACAGCTTCTGGAAGAAGAATATCGTGCAGATGGTATTTTTGTTCGAGCTTATGTTCCGAAAGATGTTTATGCACAGTTGGATTTTTGAGTATAAAAAAACTTATTCCTTTAGAAAAAATTTCTTAAGGAATAAGTTTTTATTTTTAACTTTTTTGATTAAAGACTTCAAAAATAGAATGGTTATTATTTTTGAAAGTTTCAAATATGACATCTTCGAGCATATCGTCATCTGTAGATTCCATACCGGAGATAAGATTTCGTATGACTGGAATAAATGTAAACCACATAATACTACTATATAAGTTGATTGAAACATTATCGTGATAAATGCGGTCACACATTTCAATTCCAACACGTTCTACCGTTTTCTGGAAGCGCTGAATATCTGCATCTAGTTCATGGATATATTGATAGCCATACATGGTCAGTTTCGTTGGCAACTTCTGATAGCTGATAAATCCGGGATCTTTGATAATATTATAGCCGTATTCGTGGGCAATTTTTTGCACTAAAGAATTTAGAAATTGGTTATTATTCACGTAGGCAATTAAAGATTCTTTGTTAATATCTGTTTTCATGATTTTTTCTACTTTGTCAAAACTTTTGTTATACAAAGCAATGTCGTATCGGATGTTTTCAAATTCCTCATCAAGGATTTCTAATGTGGCAGCAAGACGATAGAGTTTTCGTTTAACGCTTGTCGGTGGTTCGTAATGGGATTTATAGCCCAGACCGTGTTCAACTTCTGCCCATGCATGTTGAAGTACTGTACGAACCTGAATTTCAAAACGAATATCCTGATACTTTTGATATTCGACGAGTTGACAGCGGCTGTCTGTAAACTTGACAACCAGGTGAAGTGAATTATAGCCAAATTCAATACGGTTTTTTAATTCTTTCTTACGTTTATCAACAATTTCACAGATTTCAAATGTGTTTTCCAGAAGACTTAAAATCGTATCTACGTCGTTTTCAAAAAGGGCAATAATACGAACACCTAAAATATCTGTGATTTCATCTAGATGATTATATTTATTCTTATACATAACTTTATTACGTGTTGCTTCTTCAGACTTGATTCGAAGTGCCATGTTTGAAATCTTTATATGATTGACTTCGAGCAGTGTATGAATAATATCTTCCACGTCATGGGAAAGTTTGTGATACATATCAATATTCTGATAGTATTCCGACATAATTGTCGCTAATTGATTGTTCATGAGCATACTCCATTCTATAGATTATACGTTGGCATACTTATAAGTTATTTTAACATATATTGATTGGGTTGGCTAATAGAAAAATAGTAAAGAAAATTATAAGGTTTGACGAATGTATAATCATTGTACTATAATAAAAACAGTATGCATTAAGGGGGATATATATGAGTTACGCAGACAAATTATTTATAGATATGTGTAAAGACATTTTAGAAAACGGATATAGTACTGAAGGAGAAAAGGTTCGTCCAAAATGGGAAGATGGCAGTTATGCCTATACCATTAAACGTTTTGGAGTGGTTAACCGTTATGATCTTCAAAAAGAATTTCCGGCACTTACCCTTCGCAAAACATTTTTTAAGAGTGCTGTCGATGAGATGCTTTGGATCTGGCAGAAAAAATCCAATAATGTGAATGATTTAAACAGCCATATCTGGGATGAATGGGCGGATAAAGACGGTTCTATCGGTAAAGCTTATGGCTATCAGCTTGGTGTCAAACATCAATATAAAGAAGGCTTAATGGATCAGGTGGATCGTGTATTGTTCGACCTTAAGGAGAATCCATACAGCCGTCGTATTATGACAAATATCTATGTTCATGAAGATCTCCACGAGATGAATCTGTACCCATGTGCGTATAGCATGACATTTAATGTGACGGATGACCGTTTAAATGCTGTATTAAATCAGCGTTCTCAGGATGTCCTTGCTGCAAACAACTGGAATGTGGTTCAGTATGCAGTGCTTCTCCATATGATCGCACAGGTTAGCGGACTTAAAGCGGGTGAGCTGGTTCATGTGATTGCAGATGCACATATCTATGATCGTCATATTCCGATGATTAAAGAATTGATTTCCAGAGAGCCGCTTCCGGCACCAAAATTCTGGATTAACCCTGAAATTAAGAATTTCTATGATTTTACAGTGGATGATGTTAAACTGATTGATTATCAGGCAGGTCCTCAGATTAAAAATATTCCAATTGCAGTGTGATTGGATATTTCGATGGTTTTTGCTTGGAATTTAGGAGGAAATATCAATGAACATTATTGTAGCAGTAGATAAAAACTGGGCCATTGGTTATCAGAATAAATTATTAAACAGTATTCCGGAAGATATGAAATTTTTCCGTGAAACAACAACGGGGAAAGTGGTTGTTATGGGAAGAAAAACTTTGGAAAGCTTTCCTAATGGACGTCCGCTTAAAAATCGTGTCAACATTGTGATCACGAATCAAAAGGATTATGAAGTTCCGGGAGCTGTTGTGCTTCACAGTGTGGAAGAGGCTTTGGAATATGTGAAACAGTATAATAGTGACGATGTTTATGTCATTGGTGGAGCAAGTATCTATGAGCAGATGCTTCCTTACTGTGATGTGGCGCATGTAACAGTTATGGATTATGCATATCAGGCAGATACATGGTTCCCAAATTTGGATCAGATGGATGATTTTGTCGTTGCAGCAGATAGTGAAGAAAAGACCTATTTTGATCTGGAATATTGTTTTAAGATGTATGTTCGCAAGTCAAAATTAAAAGAAATTGTTGATTTTATGTAATAATGAGCATATAATTGGGTTCAATGACATGATTTATTTACAACGATGGGAGGAAATTTCTATGGAAAAGAAAGATATGGACTGGGGAAATATCGGATTCGGCTATCATATTACCGATGAAAGATATGTTGCCAACTATAAAGATGGAGCGTGGTCTGAAGGCTTTATGACAACAGACGCGAATATCGTTCTGAATGAGTGTGCTGGTATTCTTCAGTACTGTCAGGAAGTTTTCGAAGGATTAAAGGCATATACTACGGTGGATGGAAGTATTGTTACATTTCGTCCGGATCTCAACGCAGAACGTATGATGGATTCTGCAGAACGTATGGAGATGCCTCCTTTTCCGGTAGAAAGATTTATTGAAGCAGTAGAAAAAGTAGTGAAAGCGAATGCAGCATGGGTACCACCTTATGGAAGTGGTGCAACTTTGTATTTGAGACCATATATGTTTGCATCCAGCCCGGTTATTGGGGTTAAACCAGCCCAGGAATATCAGTTCCGTTTATTCTGTACACCGGTTGGACCATACTTTAAAGGCGGTGCAAAGCCAATTACTTTATGTGTTAGTGATTTTGACCGTGCAGCTCCTCGCGGAACAGGTCATATCAAAGCCGGATTAAACTATGCTATGAGCTTGCATGCGAATGTGACAGCTCATGCGAATGGATTTGATGAAAATGTATTCCTTGATCCTGCAACACGTACATATATTGAGGAAACAGGTGGTGCAAACTTCTTATTTATTACAAAAGACGGCGAAGTTGTGACACCAAAGTCGGCTTCCATTTTACCATCAATTACAAGAAGATCTCTGGTATATGTTGCTGAAAAATATCTCGGACTTAAAGTCACAGAAAGACCGGTTAAATTATCTGAATTGAAAGATTTTGCTGAGTGTGGTCTTTGTGGTACAGCAGCAGTTATTTCTCCAGTTGGTAAGATTGTAGATCATGGTGAAGAAATCTGTTTCCCAAGCGGTATGGAAGAGATGGGACCAATCACTAAGAAATTGTACGAAACACTGACAGGTATTCAGATGGGCACCATTGAAGCACCAGAAGGATGGATTCATAAGATTTGTTAATTCAATAAGGATTTTAAAACGCTTGTTGTCTTAAGGCATCAGGCGTTTTTTTGAGTGTGAGTGTATGAAATTCATGGTAAAAAAAGATGAAAGATTGACAATCACATTTTATTATAATATAGTGTTAACATGCTGAAATTATTGAATTTACAGGAAGGAATGCATAGATATATGAAAAAGATACCGTTTGTGACAAAAGAGCAGTTAGAGGAAATTGTAAAAAAATATCCAACACCGTTTCATCTCTATGATGAAAAAGGCATTCGTGAAAATGCACGTAAGGTATATGAAGCGTTTTCATGGAATAAGGGATTTAAAGAATATTTTGCCGTTAAAGCAACACCAAATCCAACAATTTTAAAAATTTTAAAAGAAGAAGGCTGTGGTACAGACTGTTCATCACTTACAGAACTTATGATGTCCGATGCCTGTGGTTTTAGTGGCAATGAGATTATGTTCTCATCCAACGCAACACCACCGGAAGATTTTGAATTGGCTGGAAAGCTGGGGGCCATCATTAATTTGGATGATTTTACCCATATTGATTATGTGGAAAAAGTTCTTGGCAAACTTCCGGAAACCATGTGTTGTCGTTATAACACAGGTGGAGTATTCGAACTCAGTAATGGGATCATGGATAATCCAGGGGATTCGAAGTACGGTTTTACTCGTGCGCAGCTTACAGAGGGCTTTAAAAAGATGATGGAAAAGGGTGTGAAACATTTTGGACTTCATGCTTTTTTAGCAAGTAATACGAAGACAAATGACTATTACCCTGCTTTAGCACGTATTCTTTTTGAAACAGCCGTTGAACTTAAAAATGAAACCGGTGCTTCGATTGAATTTATTAATTTATCTGGCGGTGTCGGTGTACCGTATCATCCAGATGAAGAAGCAAATGATATTATGGCCATTGGCGAAGGTGTTCGTAAGGCCTATGAAGAGATTCTTGTCCCTGAAGGTATGGATAATGTGGCTATTTTCTCCGAAATGGGACGTTTTATGTTAGCACCTTATGGTCTTTTAGCAGCAAGAGCCGTTCATGAAAAACATATTTATAAAGAATATATTGGTTTAGATGCCTGTGCATGCAACCTCATGCGTCCGGCAATGTATGGTTCTTATCATCACATTACAGTTATGGGTAAAGAAGATGCACCATGTGATCATATGTATGATGTGACGGGCTCTCTTTGTGAAAACAATGATAAATTTGCCATTGATCGTATGCTGCCTAAAATTGATCTGGGTGACCTGATTGTCATTCATGATACAGGTGCTCATGGTTTTGCTATGGGATATAACTATAACGGAAAGCTGCGTTCTGCAGAAATTCTCTTGAAAGAAGACGGTACAACACAGATGATTCGTCGTGCAGAGACACCGGCAGATTATTTTGCAACCTTTGATTTTGATGATACAATGAAAAAATATTTATAATTCAATAAAAATGAAGAATAACGAAAGCCCTGTGATTTTGGAATCACAGGGCTTTCTGTATATATTGAGTTTCGTGAGAGTGTCATTATTTGCCCGCTCTGGCTTCTTTGATAATACGGATGAGTTCAGGAATAACTTTGTGAAGATCGCCAACAATACCGTAATGTGCCACATCAAAAATTGGTTCGGAACCATTTGTGTTGATGGCAACGATGAGTTCGGAATCTTTCATACCAACCGTATGTGGTGGAGCACCGGAGATACCGCATGCGATGTAAAGTTTCGGAGCTACAGTTTTGCCTGTTGCACCAACCTGGTAATCTTTAGAGATATAACCATCATCCACAGCACCACGGGATGCTGCAATATTGCCGCCAAGAAGAGATGCAAGTTCACGGAGAAGATCAAAACCTTCGGCACTGCCGACACCACGACCGCCAGCTATAAGGACATCCGCTTCTTCGATGTTTGTGTTTTCAAGATCGGAACTTTCTAAGAACTCGATGAAGCGATTACGAAGTTTGGAAAGTGTATCGGACATATCCAGAACTTTTTTGTTGGATTCAATATCTATAGATCTGTCACCCAGTGGGAAAACACCTGCTGGGAAACTTGCAATCTGCGGATACGTTTTAAGAGTAATAGTTGCATTCAATTTACCATCAAATGTTGGACGAATGAACATAAGGTCATTTTCATTTTTACGATAGATGATATTGGAACAATCAGAAGCAATACCTAAATCCAGAGATGCTGTCAGGTAGGAACTGATTTCTTTTCCAAGAGCTGTGAAGCCAAAAAGAATGGCAAATGGATTTTCAGAAATAACAGAAGTTTTTAAAGCATTTGCAATAGCTTCTGATGTGTAACTGCCTTCAGGGAGAACAACAGGAACGGCTTTCATGTTTGCTTCCTGTGCAATTTCCTGTGCTTTTGAAAGTAATTCTAAGCTCATACGATGAGATGATTTATTGGTTTCATCAATAAATACCCAGATATCATTAAATTTACTCATATGTCAAACCTCCTATGCCAAATTTTTTTCGAAGAGAAGATCTGCCAGTTTCTTTGCAGAATCAGCTTCGTCTTTTCCTGTAATTCGAAGTCCTGTTTCTTTTTTCATCACTGGGAAAAGGGCTTCGACAATGGATGGAGATACAAGATCCGTTTCAGGAATATTCAGTTCCTGGTTTGAAAGAACTTCAATAACTGCTTTTTTAGCGGCCATCTTTCCTTTAACCGTAACGGAACGGGGTTTGTTGGCGCCTTCAATCACGGAACATACGACCGGAAAATCTGCCTGCCATACTTCATAGCCAGGGCCATCCTTACGTTGTATGGAAAGACCATTTTCTAAAGCTTTGATACGATTTGCAGAATGAAGAAGTCCGGCATCTAAAAGAGAAGCAAGTTTACCGCCAATCTGTGCGGTTGCACTGTCCAGCGAAAATTGACCAGTGAAAACAGCATCCGGAGTACCAAGATAATTGATCGCAGAAGCTAAGATTTTGGAAGTTACTAAGGTATCTGCAGAGGCGTAAGCTTCATCAGAGATGCGAATGAAGCGATCAGCACCCATGGCAGCAGCTTCGCGAAGAATCACATCAACGCTTTCTTTTCCCATGGAAAATACCGTTACCTTTCCGCCTTTTTCTGCTTTTAACTGGAGAGCCGCTTCTAAAGCATTCAAATCGGACGGATTTGCAGTTAATGCAGTATTGGAACGATCTATTGTAAATGTCTGAGGATTGATTTTAATATCTGAAATTACAGGTATTTGTTTCATTAAAACATAAATATTCATATTGGACCTCCTTGATTAATAGTAATTGTTACTGTTATTATAATGAGAATAATTCTCATTGTCAAGTCATTTATAAAAAACGATTGAATTATTTTATAAATATAAAATAAAACGAATGCCATTGATATTCTGTTCTTAGGAAACCAATGGCATTCGTTTTATTAAATCTTTTATTTTCTATTAGCTCGCATACGCATTTTTGTATCAAGAATCTTTTTACGCATACGGATAGTTTTTGGAGTAACTTCTACAAGTTCATCATTTTCAATGAAATCTAATGCTTCTTCAAGACTTAAGATACGTGGTGGTGTAAGCTTAAGTGCATCATCAGAACCAGAAGCACGTGTGTTTGTTAAATGTTTTGCTTTACAAACATTCAGTTCGATGTCATCTCCTTTAGGATTCTGTCCAACAACCATACCGCCGTATACTTTTTCACCAGGTCCAACGAAGAGCGTACCACGATCCTGAGCATTAAAAAGACCATAGGCTAATGTCACACCGGATTCAAAAGCAATGAGAGAACCTGTCTGACGGTAAGCGATATCGCCCTTATATGGACCATAGCCTTCGAATAATGTGTTTAAGATACCATTACCTTTTGTATCTGTCATAAAATCGCCGCGGTAACCGATGAGACCACGGGATGGAATCGAGAATTCCAAACGGGAATAACCGCCGCTGGCTTTGGACATACCGGTCAGTTCGCCTTTACGGAGACTCAGTTTTTCGATAACAATACCTGTGAAATCATCTGGAACATCAATGATCGCAGTTTCCATTGGTTCAAGAAGTTTACCGTTTTCGTCTTTTTTGTAAATAACTTCTGCTTTACTTACAGCAAATTCGTAGCCTTCACGACGCATGTTTTCAATTAAAACAGAAAGATGAAGTTCACCACGACCGGAAACTTTAAAACAGTCTGTATTATCTGTTTCTTCAACACGAAGGCTGACGTCTGTATTTAATTCTTTAAAGAGACGATCACGTAAGTGACGGGATGTAATGTATTTACCTTCCTGGCCAGCCAAAGGACTATCATTAACGATGAAGTTCATAGCGATTGTTGGCTCGGAAATCTTCTGAAATGGAATTGGTTCCGGTTTCTCAGGAGAGCAGAGTGTATCACCAATATGGATATCAGAAATACCGGAAATGGCGACGATAGAACCAATACCTGCTTTTGTAACTTCTATTTTATTTAATCCGTCAAATTCATAAAGTTTGCTGATTTTAACTTTTCGGAATTTGTCCGGCTCATGAGCATTTACAATAACTGCTTCCTGATTGACGGAGATTGTACCGTTGCTGACTTTGCCGACACCGATACGGCCAACATATTCATTATAATCAATGGTGCTGATGAGAACCTGTGTTGCTTCATCGGGATCACCTTCCGGAGCAGGGATATGATTAATGATGGTTTCAAATAATGGCTGCATGTCCTGTGCATCTTCACCAAGTTCAAGCATGGCAATACCGGATTTAGCAGAAGCATAAACGAATGGACAGTCAAGCTGTTCATCTGTTGCGTCAAGATCAATGAGAAGTTCGAGGACTTCATCGATGACTTCATCAGCACGAGCTTCCGGACGATCGATCTTATTGATGCAGACGATAACTGCAAGATCCAGTTCCAAAGCTTTTTTAAGAACGAATTTAGTTTGAGGCATTGGACCTTCGAAGGCATCAACAACGAGAACAACACCGTCAACCATTTTAAGAACACGTTCAACTTCACCACCGAAGTCGGCATGTCCTGGTGTATCAATAATGTTAATTTTTGTGTTTTTATAAAATACGGCTGTATTTTTGGATAAAATAGTAATACCACGTTCACGTTCAATGTCGTTGGAGTCCATGACACGTTCCTGAACGACCTGATGACTGCGGAATACACCGCTCTGTTTTAATAATTCATCAACCAATGTTGTCTTTCCGTGGTCTACGTGAGCAATGATCGCAATATTTCGAATATCTTCGCGTTTGATTTTCATACTAATCTCCATTCCGCCGCCATTTCTGTGGACGGCACAAATAATAGCTTGTATTAATGACAACTTTTATATTCTACCACAAACTTCATCTTTTTCAAGGAATTTTGATAAGGTTTTTGTCAAATGCTGTCAAATGCCTTTAAATATTCCTGAACGCCCCCGAATCCTGTCAATGAATGATAAGTGAATTCTATTTTCATTCATGCTAAAGTCAATAAGGAAATCGGTTCTAAAAGAAATTAAAGCCGAATAAGTATATAAAACGAGATGAAAACTTGTATATACAGAAAGGGGAATATGAATATGGCAGATAAAGTGCTGGATAATAATCAGGTGACAATTGTAGGGGTGGTAGACTCAGAATTTGTGTACAGTCACGAGGTGTTTGGAGAAGGATTTTATGTGGTAGATGTCATCGTTCAGAGATTAAGTAATATGGTAGATCGTATACCATTGATGATTTCAGAGCGTCTGATTGATGTGACAGAGAATTACATAGGACGTACATTGGAAGCACATGGACAGTTTCGTTCTTATAATAAACATGAAGAGGGGAGAAATCGACTGGTTCTTTCTGTTTTTGTACGAGAAGTGGAAGTGCTTTCGGAAGAACCGGAAAATGTTAAGCCGAACAGTATTTTTCTGGATGGTTATATTTGCAAACAGCCGGTGTATCGCATGACACCGTTGGGCAGAGAAATAGCAGATTTATTACTTGCTGTGAATCGTCCATATGGAAAATCGGATTATCTTCCATGTATTTGTTGGGGAAGGAATGCACGATTTGCAGGAAAATTTGAGGTGGGAACTCACATTCATCTGTGGGGACGTATTCAGAGTCGTACGTATCAGAAACGTTTAGAGGGAGATCAGGTTGAACGGCGTACGGCTTATGAAATTTCGGTCAGCAAAATTGAGTGTATTGAATAAGGATCTAAATAAAAGGATTGACGACTCTGGTGAAATATGTTATTAAGTTACTTATGAGGTGAACGTTGTGAAAAAAGGCTTAATCAACATTTATTATGGCGAAGGTAAAGGGAAATCAACAGCTTCTCTGGGAAGAGCCCTTGTATCTGCCAGTGAAGGTAAAGAGGTTTTTATTATCCAGTTTCTTAAAGGTCGTCTTTCTGGAAATTTAAGTTATCTGAAATGTCTGGAACCGGAAGTAAAGATTTTTCGATTTGAGAAAATGGAGAAGCATTATGAAGATTTATCTGTAGAAGAAAAAAATGAAGAAAATAATAACATTCGAAATGGTGTTCATTTCGCTAAGAAAGTATTAACCATTGGTGAATGTGATCTTCTTATACTGGATGAGATTCTGGGTCTTGTGGATTTGGGAATTATTGATGTTCAGGAAGTTATTCAATTAATTCAGGCAAAGCCGGAAGAGATGGAGTTAATTTTAACCGGACGAAATTTACCGGAAGAATTGAATGAATATGCAGATTATATTTCTTGCATTGGTATTGTAAAAAACTCGGTTTCTAATTTTTAAAATTTGCTGAATAGTTGACAATAAAAGTGATAAATGCTACTATCAAAGGTATAGTAGAAGCTGCCTATGATAGACAACATATGAATGATTTTTAATGAGTCGGCACTTTTGCCGACTCATTTTTATAAATAAAAAAGCAGTAATTTTGTATAAACAGGGAGGTTCATTATGGCCATTTTTACAGGTGCTGGTGTAGCAATCGTCACTCCGATGTATCCGGATGGTAAGGTGAATTTTGATAAATTGGGAGAATTGATCGAATTTCAGATTGCAAACCATACAGACAGTATTATTATTACAGGAACAACAGGTGAGTCATCGACTTTGTCTGAAGAAGAACATGTGGAGTGTATTCGATTTGCTATTGATAAAGTTGCAAAACGTATTCCGGTCATTGCGGGAACTGGATCAAATTGTACAGAGACAGCGATTTATCTGACAACAGAAGCTGAAAAAGCAGGTGCTGATGGTGCTTTGGTTGTTACACCATATTATAATAAAGCAACACAAAAAGGACTTGTACAGCATTTTTCCATGATTGCAGAACACACAAGTCTTCCAATCGTTCTTTACAGTGTTGCAAGTCGTACAGGTGTGAATATTGCACCGGAAACAGTGGCAACATTACATCGCAGCTGCGAAAATATTGTGGCGATTAAAGAAGCCAGCGGTAATATTTCTCAGGTGGCTGATATTTTACAGATGACACAGGGAGATATTGATGTGTATTCCGGTAATGATGATCAGATTGTACCGATTCTTTCATTAGGGGGAAAAGGTGTTATTTCTGTTTTATCGAATATATGTCCACGGGAGACACATGATATTGTTGCTAAATTTATGAATGGCGACATTGCTGGATCCCGTGAACTTCAGTTGAAAGCACTGCCTTTAATTCATGCGTTATTCTGTGAGGTCAATCCAATTCCTGTGAAGACCGCATTGAATCTGATGGGAATGGAAGTTGGACCATTAAGACTGCCTATGACACCGATGGAGGAAGCGAACAAAGCGCGTTTACTTCAGGCGATGAAAGAATTTGGAGTTGCAGTAAAATAACATTTGGAAGAGAGCTGTGTTCGGTAGAAGTGCCTGACACAGCTTTTTATGCTTTATTTTGAAATAAGGAAGGGTTAAAAAATGACAAAATTTATTATGCATGGATGCAATGGGGCAATGGGACAGGTCATTACCCGGCTTGCAAAAGAGGATCCGGAAGTTCAGATTGCAGCAGGAATTGATCTAAAAGATTGCTATGATAATGGCTATCCGGTTTTTACGAATATGGATGAGTGTATGGTTGAAGCAGATGTTATTGTGGATTTTTCAGTTGCTAAAGCCGTGGATGCTGTGCTTGACTATGCGGTTAAACGTCAGATTCCCTTAGTTCTTTGTACGACCGGATTGTCTGCGGAACAGTTAAAAAAGGTCGAAGAGGCAAGTAAAAAAGTAGCGATTTTAAGATCGGCGAATATGTCTCTGGGTGTGAATACGGTGTTTAAACTGGCTGCATTAGGAGCTCAGGTACTGGCAAATGCCGGGTATGATATGGAGATTGTTGAAAAACATCATAATTTAAAACTGGATGCGCCATCCGGTACGGCATTGGCCATTGCAGATGCTATGAATGAAGTGTTAAACCATGAATATGTTTATAAACTTGATCGCAGTTCGGAACGAGCACGTCGTGATTCGAAAGAAATTGGTATTCAGGCAGTTCGCGGAGGTAATATTGTTGGTGAACACGAAGTCTTCTTCTGTGGTCCGGACGAGGTTATTGAGATTAAACATACGGCATATTCAAAAGCTATTTTTGGAAAGGGTGCTATTGCAGCGGCTGCATTTCTGAAAGGTAAGGAACCTGGAATGTATGCAATGAGTGATGTCATTGCGTAGTTGTGTAGCTAAGGAGGCGTTTTATAATGATGGAAAATAATATGATGCAGGGAAAGTATGAAACATTGCAGACGCGTTATCTGGAGACTTTAGCAAAGATGTATCCGACGATTGCATCTGCGTCTACAGAAATTATTAACCTTCAAGCGATTTTAAATCTTCCGAAGGGTACAGAACATGTATTGAGTGATATTCACGGAGAAGCAGAACAGTTTTTTCATGTTTTGAAAAATGGTTCTGGTGCGGTTCGTACAAAGATTGATGAAGAATTTGGCAACTCTTTATGTATTCGTGATAAAAAGCAGTTGGCTACATTAATTTACTACCCGGAAGATAAACTGGACATTATCGAAAAGACAGAAACAGATCTTGATGACTGGTATAAGATTACATTGCATCGATTGATTCAGGTGTGTAAACGTGTGGCTTCCAAATATACACGTTCTAAAGTTCGTAAAGCTATGCCTAAGGATTTTGCATATGTGATCGAAGAATTGATTAATGAAAAAGAAGAAGCCATGAATAAAGAAGCTTATTATAATGGCATCATCGATACGATTATTCGCGTGGGGCGTTCCAGAGACTTCATTGTGGCGCTTTCTAAACTGATTCAGAGACTGGTTATTGACCATTTACATATTGTTGGAGATATTTACGATCGAGGTACAGGGGCTGTAGAGATTTTAGATCATTTGATGCATTATCATTCTGTAGATATCCAGTGGGGCAATCATGATGTCCTTTGGCTTGGTGCTGCCTCTGGTCATCCGGCATGTATTGCAAATGTTATTCGAATCTGTGCACGCTATGGAAATCTTGCAACTTTGGAGGATTCCTATGGTATTAACCTTATGCCATTGGCGAACTTTGCTTTGGAAGTCTATGCAGATGATTCGTGTGATCATTTTACAACCCAGTATCACGGAGATTCAGATATGCTGAGCCGTATCGAAGAACAGACTGAGATGAAGATGCATAAAGCGATTTCCATTATTCAGTTTAAACTGGAAGGACAGTTGATTAAACGACGTCCGGAATTCCTCATGGAAAACCGTATGATTTTGGATAAGATCAATCCGGAAGAGGGCACAGTTGTTGTCGACGGCATAACCTATAATCTTTTGGATAATAATTTTCCAACCATTATGTGGAGCGACCCATTCCAGTTGTCCAGTGAAGAAGAGAAAGTTGTGAATCGTCTGGTACAGAACTTTAAAAACTGTGAAAAACTTCAGGAACATGCCAAGTTCTTAATGAAGTCCGGAAGCTTATATCTTTGTTATAATGAAAATCTTTATTACCATGGATGTATTCCAATGAATGATGACGGTTCTTTCAGGGAAGTCTATTTTAATGGTGAAGGATATAAAGGTAAAGAATTGTACGATTTTCTTGAAAGGAATATCCGTAAAGGTTATTATTTACCTGAAGATAATCGGGATAAAAAATGCTATTGCCAGGATTTAATGTGGTTTGCATGGTCAAATGAAAATTCGCCAGTGTTTGGTAAGGAAAAAATGGCTACATTCGAACGTTATTTCCTCGGTGAAAAAGAATCCCATGAAGAACGTAAAGACCCATATTATCGAATTATTGAAGATGAAACAATGTCGGTTGCCGTATGTGAAAATATTTTAAAAGAATTTGGTTTGAACTCTAAAAAATCACATATTATTAATGGTCACATGCCGGTTAAGTTGAAAAAAGGTGAGAGTCCGGTGAAGGGTAATGGACGTCTCTTTATCATTGATGGAGGCTTTTCAAAGGCTTATCAGAAGACAACAGGCATTGCTGGGTATACATTGGTTTATAATTCCTATGGCCTTCGTATTGTAACGCATATGCCGTTTGAAAGTCGTGAACGTGCGATTATTGATGAAACAGATATTTGTGAAAGTACAAGTTATACAGAAAAATTGGCGTATCGTCAGTTTGTGGCAGACACAGATGATGGTAAAGTACTCAAAAAGAGAATTGAAGATCTCGAACTTCTTCTAAAAGCTTATCGCAATGGTAAGATTCGAGAAGTGAATGAGAAAAATGTGCAGAGCCGGGTATGGCATGATTAATCTATTGGAGGCATAGAAGATGAAGGATGGATTTATTAGAGTGGCAGCAGCGACACCTGAAATTCAGGTGGCAGATTGTGTATATAATCGTGAACAGATTGAGCAAATGATGAAAGATGCCTATGAGCGTGATGCAAGCCTGATCGTTTTTCCGGAATTGTGTTTGACGGGCTATACTTGTGGTGATCTTTTCCTTCAAGACTTACTGTTAAGTCAAACATTAAATGCTCTGAATGAACTTTTGGAAGTTTCTAAAGAATGTTCTATATTAACGGTTGTTGGTATGCCTTTGGAAGTGTGCGGTAAATTATATAATGTGGCCGTTTTCTTTAAGGAAGGTCGCATTTTAGGTGTAATTCCAAAAACATTTATACCAAATTATTCGGAATTTTATGAGGCACGTCATTTTGAACGTGGCATAAAAAAGCCGATACGTATCGAATTACTCGGACAGGATGTATGGTTTGGCAGTCAGTTGCTGTTTAAATGCATGAATGTGCCGGGACTTGTTATTGGTGGTGAAATCTGTGAAGATTTATGGGCACCAAATCCGCCAAGTATTCAGCATGCTTTGGCTGGAGCAACAATGATGGTAAATCTTTCAGCCAGTGATGAAGTGACCGGTAAGTCGGACTATCGCAGGGGCTTGGTATCCGGTCAGTCAGCTCGACTTATATGTGCGTATGTTTATGCGGGTGCAGGAGACGGTGAATCTACGACGGATCTTGTTTTTCCAGGACATAATCTGATTTTCGAGAATGGTGCTTGCCTTGCAGAATCAAAGATTTTTGAAAATGGTATCATTTATGCGGATGTCGATCTTGGCAGGATTAATAGTGATCGTCGACGTATGACAACATTTATTCAAGGCGGTGATGTGGATTACATCCGTGTTCCGTTTGAATTGGAGAAAAAAGAATTAAAACTTGAACGTTTTATCGATCCAAATCCGTTCGTTCCATCCCACGATGTGGACCGACAGAAACGTTGTGAAGAAATTTTAAATATTCAGGCAGTCGGACTCAAGAAAAGATTGGCACATACCCATTGTCAAAATGCGGTTGTGGGGATTTCCGGGGGACTGGATTCTACATTGGCTTTACTTGTTACTGTTCGTGCTTTTGATATGCTTGGAATCGATCGCAAAAAAATCATGGCAGTGACCATGCCATGTTTTGGCACGACAGACAGAACTTATAATAATGCCTGTCAGTTGGTCAACGATCTTGGCGCTGATCTTCATGAAGTCAATATTCGCGATGCAGTAACACTTCATTTTAAAGATATTCATCAGGATTTAAATAATCATGATGTGACATTTGAAAATGGTCAGGCAAGGGAACGTACTCAGGTACTTATGGATTTGGCAAATCAACGTGGTGGTATGGTTATTGGAACGGGTGATCTTTCAGAGCTTGCTCTTGGCTGGGCCACTTATAATGGGGATCATATGTCTATGTACGGTGTGAATGCATCGATTCCAAAAACGTTGGTTCGACATCTGGTGCAGTATTATGCAGATACTCATGCAGATGAAAGTCTGAAAGCGGTTCTTTTGGATATCTTAGATACGCCGGTAAGTCCAGAGTTGATTCCGCCAAAAGAAGGTGAGATTACACAGAAAACAGAAGATCTTGTCGGACCTTATGAATTACATGATTTCTTCTTATATCAGATGATTCGTTTTGGTTATGCGCCATCAAAGATTTATCGTATGGCTTGTATAGCCTTTGAAGATGAATATACATCGGAAACTATTTTAAAATGGATGAAGAATTTCTATCATCGATTCTTTACACAGCAGTTTAAACGTTCCTGTGTTCCTGATGGACCAAAAGTTGGTTCTGTTGCATTATCACCAAGAGGTGACTGGCGTATGCCGAGTGATGCGTCGGCACGCATTTGGAAAGAGGAACTTGAAACATTGGCATAAAAAATACACTCCTCAAAAGGATGTCTGTTGTTGCTTATATAGACAGCCATTTGAGGAGTGATTTTTGTTATAAGGTATTTTTTAGAGAATACGTTTATTTTGCTGCTTTATCCAGAGCAATGTTAATGGCATCTAAAAGTAAAGTTGAAGTATACTGGCTGGATTCATCATAGACGACATTTTCCAGTGCAACACCGGAAGTAAGCTGCATGGTTATGTTTTCAAGACAAGATTCCATCAGAGGATAGGAGGCTGTGACGCTTTCGGATAATGGTGAGGATTCAATGCTGTGAATGTGTTTCTCGTCCACATTCACTTGAAGTCGGATGGGTGTTTCACCTAAGTGAATAGAGGTTGTATAGGTACATGGTGTATATGTAGGTGCACTCTCAGAATCATTGGAAGATGCATCCGATTTTGTAAAAAACATATAAACAAAAAGGAAAATGAGAATAAGTGCAAACAGAAATAATATAAAGGTATATATGAGCGATTTCATTCGAAGAATAATGATTCGTGTTTTTGAATGCATAACTGTCCTCCCTAAAAATACTTTAGTATAAACTATGTTTGAATCGATTAAAATATGCTATGATAAATAACAGAAAAATGAAAGGAGCTTAGCCATGTCACTTCAGATGATCATCGGCGGAGAAGGAAGCCATCGATCCGAATATATGTATCAAAATTTAATCGAGGAAGCTTTGAAAAAGCCGGAACAGCAGTTTTATCTTATCGTTCCGGAACAATATACAATGCAGACACAGATGAAGATGACCGAAATGCATCCGGGACATGGTGTGATGAATATTGATATTGTCAGTTTTCCACGTTTGGCTTACCGTGTGTTTGAAGAAATCGGAGGCATAAAAAAGACCATTCTTGAAGATACGGGGAAACGAATGGTTATTCGAAAACTCCTTTCCAATAATCGTGAGGATTTTGGCGTCTTTGCCGGAAGTTTATATAAAAATGGTTTTGTAGAGCAGGCAAAGTCCATGCTCTCAGAATTGTTCCAGTATAGTGTGGGGTCGGCTCAGATTGAGGAGAGTCGACTTAAAGTTGGAGAGACAACCATTCTGGGAAAGAAATTAAAAGATATTCAGATTTTATATGATGCTTTTAAAGACTATATGGCGGATACCTATATGACAGCAGAAGAACTTTTGTCTGTGCTTGCAGATCGTATTTCATTTTCCGATCAACTCAAGGGAAGTCGTGTGTATGTTGATAATTTTACGGGCTTTACACCATCACAATATCGTTTGCTCGAAGAATTAATGAAGATCTGTGATAAAGTCGTGATTGGATTATGCATTGACATTCAAGATCAGCCATATGAACTTGGACAGGAATATCAGCTCTTTTATCTGACAAAAGAAACGTTGTGGAAATTGAATCAATTATGCCGGCATCTGAAAATTTCACAGGAGCCGGATATCTTGCTTTCATCGTCTGCCCCGAAAAATGAATTAGATTTTTTGGAGCGTCATCTCTTTCGATTTAGACGCTTTCAACCATGGATGGATGAACCGCATCAGGTTGAACTTTTTGCATTGGCAAATCCGACAGATGAAGTGCATTTTGCAGCAACAAAGATTCGTCAGATGGTGATGGAACAGGATATGTCCTATAAAGATTTTGCTTTGGTTACCGGAGATGTTACAAGATATAGTGATATGGTACAGGATTATTTCTTTAAAATGGATATTCCTATATTTGTGGATGATAAAGCCAGTCTTTTGGAAAACAGTTTTGTTGAAATGCTCCGAAGTGCTATGGAAGTCATAGTAAAAGATTTTACATATGAGAGTGTATTTCGTTATCTACGCTGTGGCTATTCTAAAATCGATGCTGAGAAAGTCGATGTGTTGGATAATTATGTTCTCGCAACAGGCTTGCGTGGAAAGAAACGCTGGTCTGACAATTTTATAAAACGTTATCGGGATTATCAATCAGAAGATTTTATGTTGCTTAATGAAACACGTAAACAGGTTATGGCAGAGTTAGAACCCTTGTTTTCCATGATTAAACAGGGAACCGTGAGAGAATATACGAGGGCATTAAGAGCATTTATCCGTGGAATTTCAGGAGAAGAACAGTTAAATGCATACATGGATCAGATGAATACGAAAGGGGATTTTGTCCGGGCACGTATTTATGGTCAGGTTTACGAGGCTGTAAAGGATTTGTTAGATAAGTTTGAACAGATTCTTGGTGAAGAAATTGTGTCTTTGAAAGAATATATGGAAATATTAGAGTCTGGCGTGGAGGAAATTAAAGTAGGGGTGATTCCTCCAACTTTGGATCAGGTTGTTCTTGGGGATTTGAAGCGTACACGTCTTGGTGATATTAAGGTTGTATTTATTCTTGGATGTAATGACGGGGTGCTGCCCACACCTGTATCAAGCAGTGGACTTCTTTCGGATCGGGAAAAAGAATTGTTGATGGATTGTCCGATGGAGTTGGCTCCAACAGGAAAGCAAAACAGTTTTAGAGAAAAGTTTTATATTTATTCGGCAATGACAAAACCAAGTGAGATGTTGATTCTGACCTATGCTCAAATGGATGGCAGTGGTAAAACGCTTCGTCCATCGACGATTATTAATGACATGACTTATATATTTCCAAAGCTTAAGACAAAGCTTCCGGATATATTTGAAAAGGGACGCATTTTGTCTGGTTTAGAGGAAAGTAAATCCTATATGCTTCAGGGGATGCGTTACAAAGAACATCGAGATATATTATGGAAGAACATCTTTGCATGGCTGATGAAGAGTGAAAAGCATAAGAATGAGGTGGAAACATGGATGCATGCCATGTTTGATGTGGATGTACAGCACAGGTTGTCGAAACGAATTGTTGAAGCCCTGTATGGTATGCGGCCAACAGCCAGTATTACGACACTTGAAAAGTATGCGGCATGTGCATATGCTCATTTTTTGAAAGCCGGACTCAAATTGGAAGAACGAAAAGCAGCAAAATTGTTACCACCGGATATGGGAAACATTTTACATGAATCGATGGAACGTTTTTCGAAAATTGTGGAAGAGAGCATATATACATGGAAAGATATGCCGGATGAATTTCGTGAGACCACAATCGAGCGTGTCGTTCGTGAAACCGGTATGGAATATGGATCGGCTATTTTTCTTGAAAGCGCCCGTCACGGATATTATCTGGAACGATTGGTTAAAATGGCAAAACGTACTGTATGGACTATCCAGAAACAAATCTGTAAAGGGGATTTTGTTCCAAAAGGTTTTGAAACCCAATTTGCAGTTGGGGATAAAGTGCGTTTGATTGGAACGGTGGATCGATATGACGTTTATGATGAAGAAGATATCCATGCACTTCGTATTGTGGACTATAAGTCCGGAATGAAAGATTTTGACTTGACAGAAGTTTATTATGGTTTGTCTATTCAATTAGTTGTGTATCTTGAAAGTATGTCTCGTATTGAAGCGCAAAGATATCCGGATAAACGGATTATCAAAGCCGGAATGTTTTATTACCATATGCATGATCCGGTTCTTGAAAATGCACCGGATCAGCCGGAGGAACTGGAAAAGAAACTTATTTCCCAGTTGAAAATGGAAGGACTGGCAAATGAAGATTTGAATGTGCTTTATTGGATGGACCGTCATCCGGAAGAAGAACCACAGATTTTATCTGTAAAGCTCAATAAATCCGGAGATTTTTCAGCGTCATCCCTTACAGCATCCTCAGAGCAGATGGATCAGCTGGGATTCTTTGTGAATCGGCGGATTGAAGAATTGGTCGATGGATGGATGTCCGGCGATATTTCCAAAAATCCATATTTATACATGAAAGACAGCAAACGTCGGACGGCCTGTGATTTTTGCGAGTATAAAGGGATCTGCAGGTTCGACGAAAAACTGGAAAGTTGTAAGTATCATCGATTAATGGAGTTGAAAGCAGATACAATATGGGAACGTATTTATGAGGAGGTGAAAGATGCGTGGGAAAATCATGGACAGAAGAACAAAAACAAGTCATTGAATTAAACAATCGGAGTCTTCTTGTTTCTGCTGCTGCAGGTTCCGGAAAAACAGCAGTGTTAGTCGAACGCATCATTCAGAAAGTGACTTCCGATGAAAAACCGATGGATTTGGATCAGCTGTTGGTCGTAACATTTACAAAAGCAGCTGCCTCGGAGATGCGGGAACGTATTATGGGTGCCATTGATGCAAAGCTGGAACGAAATCCGGAGAATAGCCATCTTCAAAAACAAAAGATGTTATTACCTTCGGCAATGATTACGACAATTGACAGTTTTTGTATGAGCATTTTAAAAGAGCATTTTGATGCATTAAATTTGGATCCGGGATTTCGCGTGGGAGATCCACAGGAAATGATACTTTTAAAACAAGATGTAGCTGAACAGTTATTAGAGGATTATTATACAGAAGGTTCACAGGAATTTATGGATTTTGCTTCGGCGTATTCCAGAGGAAAGCTTGACCAGGGACTTGTTGAATGGATTTTAAAAATCTATGACATTTCTCAAAGTTATCCATGGCCGGAAAAATGGCTTGATGATGCATTGCAATTTAATCCGGCCATTGTGGATGAGGAAAACGGAGAAAAAGCCATCGTTATTTCTGTTGTAAATGAAACGGGCTGTATTTTGGAAGAGATGGCAGACAATATTGAGAGGGCATTCCACTTAACCTGTGAAACAGGGGGACCGGAACTTTATGCACCTATGTTGGAACACGATCTTCTTCAGATACGTGAGATGCAGAAATTAAAGGACTATTATCATCTTTATATACAGATGCATGCCATGAAATGGGATCGTCTTTCCGGGAAAAAACAGCCGGATGTGAATCCGGAATTGATGAAAGCTGTAAAGGAGCTGCGTCAGGAGGCAAAGGATCTTTATGGATGGCTTAAGAAAAATTATTATTCGGATGAGCCGGAATCGATGCTGGCAAAAGAGAAACGTATTTTGCCTGGACTTTTAGTGCTATTACGTTTGACAAAGGATTTTTCCAGACGTTTTCAGGAAGAAAAGCTTGCGAGAAATATCATTGATTTTAATGACCAGGAGCATTTTGCACTTCAGATTCTTTTGGATGAAAATATGCAAGCAACAGAAGCAGCAAAGCGTTATCGTCGTCAGTTTGAAGAAATAATGTGTGATGAATATCAGGACAGCAATCAGGTTCAGGAAACGCTTTTGACGTGTATATCCAGAGAAGAAGAGGGGAATCCGAATATTTTTGTTGTTGGGGATGTAAAGCAAAGTATTTATCGCTTTCGTCTTGCTGAACCGGAAATTTTTTTGAATAAATATGACACATTTACAAAAAATGAAAGTCTTCATCAGCGTATTGATCTTCATAAAAATTTTCGAAGCCGTGCTTGTGTCCTTGACGGTGTCAATGAAATATTTCGTTGTTTAATGACATCGGATATTTGTGGTATGGATTATGATTCAGACGCTGCACTTTATCCGGGATTAGATTATAGCACAATAGATCATCCTGTGGCAGAATCTGCAGAATGGATATTGGTGGAACATGCAGAAGATAAAGAAATTACAAAACGTGAAGCTGAAGCAAAAGCTGTTGGTCAGCGTATCCTTGAATTGCTTGATCCGGAAAAAGGTTTATGGGTTATGGATAAAGACAGCGGTGTTTATCGAAAAGCAGATTATGGTGATGTCGTTATTCTTCTTCGTACAGTGAAAAACTGGACAGAGGATTTTGTACGAATATTAAAGAATATGGGCATACCGGCCATTGGTGAAACATCTTCTGGATTTTTTGATACTTTAGAGATTCAGGGAATTATGAATATGCTGCGTATCCTGGATAATCCGTTACAGGACATTCCTTTGGCCGCAGTTTTAACATCCTGTATCGGTGGGTTTTCGGATGAAGAACTTGCAAAAATCCGACTGATGGATCGAAAGGTCCATTTATATAATGATTTGTTGATTTATACAGAACAGGGAGAAGAGACACTTCTGATTCGGAAAATCGAAACGTTTATGATACTCTATGATTGTTTGCGTGACATGAAAATTCATTGTTCTATTGAGGAGCTCATTCGGGAAATATACGACCGGACAGGCTATGCGTTTTATATGATGGCTATGCCTGGGGGAGAGGTTCGAAAGGCGAATCTGGAACGTTTGATTCAGTATGCTAAGGATTTCAGACATACGAGTTATCGAGGCCTTTTTCATTTTATCCGTTATGTGGATCAGTTAAAAGAAGCGAAAGAAGATGTTGGAGAAGCTGTTCTGCCAGGAAATGTCATCCAGTCGGTGCGTATTATGAGCATTCATAAGAGTAAAGGTTTGGAGTACCCCATCTGTATTGTGGCCGGTATGGGAAAAATTATGAATTTCAGCGAATCCAGAAGCCGTATTGTGGTTCATTCAAAATATGGAGTAGCAGCCGATGGTGTGGATTTGTCAAGACGAACAAAGATACAGAGTTTGTCTCGCAAAGTATTTGCAAGGAAACTTTTACAGGAACAGATGGGTGAAGAAATTCGTGTGCTTTATGTGGCAATGACCCGTGCCCGAGAAAAATTGATTCTTGTTGGAACCGTTGAAGATGTGGAGAAAACAACACAAAAATGGGAATATGCAAAGAATACTGAGAAACCATTATCTTTTAGTCAGATTTTAAAAGCAAAGTCCTATCTGGATTGGCTGGGACCAATTTTTTGGTCAGATCATTCCTGTGGACGAAAGCGAGGATTCGATTTTCGTGTCATCACATTAACGGAACTTGCCTGTACAGAACTTCACGAAGAGATTGAAGCGGAGCGTTCAAAGTATGTTTTGGATGAATATCTGACCGAAGACGTCGATCAGGCGTTGTTTTATGAGATTGATAAAAAAATGAACTGGCAGTATCCGAAAATATGGCTTACAACGCTTCAAGGCAAGATGACTGTCAGTGAATTAAAGAAGATGGCGGGAGAAGAGATGCCGGGAATGCTATTATATCCAAAAGAAGTTATGGTACGTCCGGCGGATGATGATCCATCCGTATATCTGGCACAGCAAAAAGGAACGGCAACACATAAGATTTTTGAACTTTTACCATTTGGAGAAATTAAGGAATTACTGGATGTGGAAAATTTTATAGGGAAGTGTTTGAAACATGAATGGATTCCGGATTTTTGGAAGGATTTAATTCCTGTAGGTCAGATTTATCATTTTTGTCAGTCAGATCTCGGAAGGCGTATGGCAAAAGCGGAGATGGAACATAGACTTTATCGCGAACGGCCGTTTGTCATGGGTGTACCGGTGAAAGACATCTATTTAGAGCAATTAAAGGATATAGAAACTGAAGAACGTATATTGATTCAGGGCATCATTGACGTGTACTTTGAGGAAGATGATGGTGTTGTTTTGTTAGATTACAAGACAGATCGTATTCCGGGAGGAAAGGAAGGCGAGGAACTTCTGGTCAAACGTTATAAAACCCAGTTGGATTATTATCAGATGGCTATTGAACAGATTACAGGAAAAAAAGTTAAGGACAGAATTTTATATTCTGTTATAATGAATAAAGAAATTCATTGTTAATGAATAGATTTGCCTTTTCATGGTCATAATCAAGATGATGGAAAGGCAGGTGTTTTTATGAAAGCAGAAGGTGAATCCCGTTGGGAAGAAGTGATGATGAAAATCATCAATCAAAAACAGTGGGAACGGAAAACACCGGAACAACAGGAAAATGAACGTTTGAAATTCGAGATTACCGAAGAACTGGGGCTTCTTGAAAAGGTGGAAGAACTTGGTTGGAAAGGTTTGACGGCCAGAGAGACCGGACGGATTGGCGGTCGAATGAATCAAAAGAAAAAAGAGAAAAGAAACGAGGAATAATTATGGAAGCGTATTCAGAATTCGCCCAGGTGTACGATTTGTTTATGGACAACATACCTTATGATGAATGGTGCGATTATCTGGTCATGTTATTGAGAAAATATGGTGTGGATGATGGTCTGGTTCTGGAACTGGGCTGCGGTACCGGTAATATATCAGAGGCACTCCGACATAATGGTTATGATATGATTGGTATCGATAATTCGGAAGAAATGTTATCTGTTGCCATTGAAAAAAGCATGGAAGTGGAAGATCCTTCTATCCCACAGTCTTTATATCTTTGTCAGGACATGCGTGAATTTGAGCTTTATGGAACGGTACGTGCGATTGTCAGTATCTGTGACAGTATGAATTATATAACGGAAGCTGAAGATTTAGAGGAAGTTTTTCGACTGGCAAACAACTATCTGGATCCGGATGGCGTATTTATCTTTGATATGAATACCTGTTATAAATATGAAAATCTTTTGGGGGAACAAACCATTGCAGAGACACGTGAAGATCATTGTTTTATTTGGGATAATTTTTATGATAGGGATTCACGTTTGAATGAATATGTGTTAAACTTATTTATTCAGGGCGATGATGGTCGTTATGATCGACATGAAGAAATTCATTATCAGAAAGCCTATGATTTAGAAGAAGTTCGTTCTCTAATCGAACGTGCCGGCATGAAATTTGAAGGTGCTTATGACGCTTTTACATTAGAACCGGTGCGAGAGGATTCGGAACGTATCTATATCATTGCCAGAGAACAGGGCAAAAGTGAAAAGATGAAAAGTGAGGTAGAATAAAATGTCATGTTGCAGACCTGAACAGAATAAGGGAATTGATTATATCATTCGTGCTACAGGTGCGAACCACCAGGTGCGCATCTTTGCTGCGTCTACAAGGGAAACGGTAGAATATGCAAGAGCGATTCATGCCACAAGTCCAGTGGCAACAGCAGCACTTGGCCGCCTCCTGACTGCAGGTGCGATGATGGGATGCATGCAGAAAGGGGATAACGATGTGTTAACCCTTCAGATTAAATGTAGTGGTCCGATTAAAGGTTTAACAGTTACAGCCGATTCAAAGGCTTCTGTTAAAGGTTATGTAGATAATCCGGTTGTAATGCTTCCACCAAATGCAAAAGGTAAGCTGGACGTTGGCGGCGCATTGGATATGGGTGTTATGAGTATTATTAAAGATATGGGCTTAAAAGAGCCATACGTTGGACAGACACATCTTGTATCGGGTGAAATCGCAGAGGATCTTGCATATTATTTTGCAACATCCGAACAGGTAAATTCGGTTGTTTCTTTAGGCGTTTTGATGGAAAAAGATAATACTGTAAAACAGGCAGGCGGATTTATTTTACAGCTTATGCCATTTGCAGAAGAAGAAGTCATTGCAAAACTCGAAGAGAATATTGGAAAACTTCCATCTGTAACAACAATGCTTGAAGAAGGCAATACACCGGAAGAGATGATTGAGCGTGTACTTGACGGTTTCGATGTGGAGATTATGGACAAGATTTCAACGAAATTTGATTGTAATTGTTCCAAGGAACGCGTTGAACGGGCTATTGTAAGTATTGGAAAAGATGAAATTGAATCCATGATTGAAGAGGGCGAACCAATTGAAGTCAATTGTCATTTCTGCAACAGTCATTACATATTCAGTGTGGATGAATTAAAAGAAATTTTGAAAAAAAGTCATTAATACGATGATTAAAATGAAAAGAGTCAGATACCATAAATGAAATAATCTTATGGTGTCTGACTTTTTTTGTTAATCATCAAAATGCAGAGTGATGTGTCTTCCTTTGGATTCGATGAGTCCTTCATCACGCATCTTTTTCATTTCACGAAGCATGGCGCTTCGATCGATAAACAGATAATCTGCCATGGAATTTAAAGTAAATGGTAATGAAAAATGATCGGAATGATGTTTATAACTCATTTGGTAAAAGTAAATCATAAGTTTACTTCGAATGGAACGTTGACTTAAAACCTCGATTCGTGAATGGAGTTTTCGTGTCTTGTTTGAAAAAATTTGAAGGACATTGCTGACAACAAGGCTATGATGGAGGCAGGCACTTTCACATCGTTTGATTAAATGGGAATAATCAAAATATAAGACCTGGCAGGCGGTTGTAGAAACAACTTCCATATCATTGTCATCGAATGGCTGTAAGAAGATATGACCAAATAAATCCTGTTCATAAAGATGCTCAATAATATTACGATATCCATCATAATCATATTTGATCAAATCTGCTTCACCAGATAAAATGACACCGATTTTGGAATCATTGAATTCGGAAAGAGAGATGCGTGTTTGCGGAGGAAAAGACTTAATCTGTGCTTTAAAGCAGATAATCATTCGGTCTAATTCTTCCTTGGAAATATTATCAAATATATGAACTTCGCTCATTTTGTACAGCCTCCGGATTATTTTAATATAAATATATAAAAATTCTAACATAAATGAAAAAAAGTTGCAATTACGACTGCAATTCAGAATAAATAAAAACAACCCCTGCAGGGGTTGCTTTTGTTTATTTAAAATCAAATTTTTCTTCACAGTAGAGACAACGATATGTACGTGTCTCAGCATCTGTTAACTTAAAAATCTGTGGTAATTCCTGTTCGACAGAGGAAATACAACGTGGATTTTTACAACGGATGACATTGGTGATCGTTTCTGGTAAATGTGGCTTCTTTTTCTGAACAATTTTACCGCCTTTGATAATATTCACAGTAATGGAATCATCAATAAAACCGAGAATATCCAGATCCAGATTCATATCACCCTGAACCTTGATGATGTCTTTCTTACCCATCTTACTGCTAGAAGCATTCTTAATGATGGCAACCTGGCAATCCAATTTGTCGAGGCGCAGATATTTATAAATATCCATACTTTTTCCAGCGCCGATATGGTCGATAACATAGCCTTCTTCAATACCACTGATATTTAACATAATTCCACCCCCAAAAGTTTCATGATTAATGCCATACGTACATAAACACCACATTCTGCCTGTTTGAAGTAAGCAGCACGAGGATCGTTGTCCACTTCAACAGAAATTTCATTTACACGTGGCAGAGGATGGAGTACAAGCATATCTTTTTTTGCAAGTGCCATTTTAGTCATATCTAAGATATATTTGTCTTTCAAACGAATATAGTCTTCTTCGTTAAAGAAACGTTCTCTCTGAACACGTGTCATATAAAGAATGTCAAGTTCAGGCATAACTTCTTCGAGATCTTCTGTTTCGATAAAGTTCATATTGTTTTTCTGAAGAACTTCTTTTCGGATATAAGATGGAATCTTTAATTCTTCAGGAGAGATAAGGACGAATTTGATCTTTGGATAACGTACTAATGCACTAATGAGAGAATGAACTGTACGACCAAATTTTAAGTCGCCGCAAAGACCAATGGTCAGATTATCTAAACGACCTTTTAAATGATGAATGGTTAAGAGGTCGGTCAATGTCTGCGTTGGATGTTGATGACCGCCATCACCGGCATTGATCACAGGAATAGATGAGTGGGTAGCCGCAACTAAAGCAGCACCTTCTTTTGGATGACGCATTGCTGCAATGTCTGCATAAGCAGAGACAACACGAATGGTATCGGCAACACTTTCGCCTTTGGATGCAGAACTATCACTTCCACTGGAAAAGCCAAGAACGCTTCCGCCGAGGTTCAACATAGCTGCTTCAAAACTCAAGCGTGTACGTGTACTTGGTTCATAGAAAAGAGTCGCAAGTTTCTTGCCGTGACAAAGTTCGCTGTATCGGCTGCGGTCTTTCATGATGTCTTCGGCGAGAAGTAAAAGTTCTTCTGTTTCTTCGACTGTAAAATCTAATGGATTAATTAAATGTTTCATAGACACCTCCATTAATATATAAAAAATTAGTTGTAACAATAACTCAAATTAATTCATTATACCATAAATTTTGCATTTGCATAGCAAAAATTTTTTTAATAAACAGAAATAGGAATGAATTACTATTTGACATAAAAATTGGACTATGTTATTCTGAAAAAAAAGAACATTTAAAATGGGCTATCTTTAAGATAGCCTTTTGTATTCGTGTAAAATATAGGAGTCAAGTGATGATTCAGAAACTATGTGAAGAGATATTAGCCGGAAATAATGTTCGTGAGAACCTGATTGAATTAAATAAACGGATAAAAGAAGATTCAGAGCTCGATCGTTTTTTAGATGTTTATTATGAGTATGAAACACAATTTTATGCACTTTTTCAAGATGAAGATGCAAAGGTTAGAAAAAATGTGATCAAGATTTTTGGTCGTGTAGCAGATCCCGTGCTTCTTGATATGCTTTTACAAGGATATAAAGAAGAAACGACTCAGTTTTTAAAAAGTGATTATTTGAATGCCATTGAGAGTTTTGATTATAAAGAGCATTTGGATTTTTTTAAAGATCAGTTGAAAGCAGTAGCTAATCGGGAGAGAAATAAACATTCGATTGAAGAGATGAAGGCACTTCAGACATTGATCTGGAAAATTGAGCCTCCCCAAAAACATACTTTTGTTTACGGTGATAGGGTGGAACGTTTGCTTTTGGTTGTTCCAAAAGGACATGAGCGTATTGTTGAAGACGCTGTTCGTGAGATTCCAGAAACTACAGTTCGATCCATGCAAGGCGGTTGTGCGATTCAGACAAAACATTTAGAACAGGTGCGCGACGTACGTATGTATCAGGCATTGCTTTTTGACTTTTATCCAGCCATGATTCCTTCTATGGATGGAAAAGTAATCGGAGAAAAGATGGTGGAACAGGGAATTCTTGAGTTTCTTAACCGCCACCATAAAGAATATACATCATTCATTTTTCGTGTGGATGTTAAAGGTATCACAGACATGATGAAAAAAAATCAACTGGCTAAAACATTAGCGTTAAGTCTTGAGGAAAAGAGTCATGGATTGCTTATTAACGATTCATCTTATTACGAGATTGAGATTCGTGTGATCGTGGGGAACAAAGGATGCCGTGTGTTCTTAAAAATGTCTACGTTACCAGATTCACGATTCCAATATCGAAAATATATAATGGCTACATCTATGCAGCCATCGAAAGCGGCACTGATGATGCGTTATATAAAACCTTATATGAAAGAGGATGCCAATGTACTTGATCCGTTTTGTGGAACGGGTACACTGTTGATTGAAAGAGCCTTGGCGGGAAAGGTAAAGAGTCTGTATGGATTAGATATTTCAAGTTCTGCAATACAAGCGGCGTGGGAAAATTCACAGAGAGCAGGAAAAGTTCTAAATCTTGTTCAGAGGAATTTTAATGATTTTCGCCATGAATATACCTTTGATGAGATTTTGACCGACATGCCACGCGAATCTGCTCATATGAAAGGAAAACAGTTAGAATATGTTTATCAGCTGCTTTTTCTGCGAAGCAGGGAACTTTTGACAGAAAATGGCATTCTTGCCGTGTATTGTGAAGATGAATATCTGATGGAACGTTGTATCAAAGCAAATCCTTGGATAAAGCGTTTGAAAAAGGTGATTATGACGAAAGACCAAACATCTTTTGTTTATATTTTGCAGAAATTATATAAATAAAGAATACGAAAAAAACAACAAAAATGTTTTATTAGGAGGAAAAAGGAAAATGTCGATTTCAGATATTGAGATGCTGTTTAAGTTTATCGGCGGTCTTGGAATGTTTTTATATGGTATGAATGTTATGGCAGATGGTCTTCAGAAATCTGCCGGTGGAAAGATGAAACAGCTTCTGGGTGTATTAACGAGTCATCGATTATTAGGTGTTTTGGTTGGTGCATTGGTGACTGCGGTCATCCAGAGTTCTTCGGCGACAACAGTTATGGTTGTTGGTTTCGTTAATGCCAGTATTTTAAACTTAACACAGGCTGTTGGTGTGATTATGGGGGCAAATATTGGTACAACCATCACAGCATGGCTTGTTTCTATGAGTGAATGGGGAGCCATGTTAAAACCGGAATTTTTTGCACCGGTTCTCATTGGTGTTGGAGCATTTATTCTTTTGTTTTCAAAGAAAGAAAAACTGCGTCAGGTTGCAGAGATTTTGATTGGTTTTGGCGTGTTGTTTATTGGCTTAAGCTTTATGTCCGGTGCGATTAAACCATATCGTGATGC
>JAFOYH010000085.1 GCA_017391465.1 Lachnospiraceae bacterium
CCACGTGTAGCTTTTCCTCTCATAGAGCCACGGAACTGCTTACGACGTTTAACTCTTTTTGGCATTAACATTATTTATCGCTCCCTTCCTTAGTGTTTTTTACTGGAAGTACTTCACCATGGTAAATCCATGTTTTAACACCAACTTTTCCGTAAGTTGTGTCAGCTTCTGCAAATCCATAATCAATATTTGCTCTAAGTGTCTGAAGTGGAATAGTACCTTCGCTGTAGAATTCTGTACGAGCCATATCAGCACCGCCAAGACGTCCGGATACGGATGTTTTGATACCCTGTACACCAGCTCTCATAGATCTCTGCATGGAAGATTTCATTGCTCTACGGAAAGCAACACGGTTTTCCAACTGAGCTGCGATCTGTTCAGCAACAAGCTGAGCTTCTCTTTCAGGTCTCTTAACTTCTTTGATATCGATTAATAATTTTTTATCTGTAAATTTCTGAAGTTCTTTTTTAACTTTTTCAATTTCAGAACCACCTTTACCGATAACAACACCAGGTTTAGCTGTGTAGATGATCACTTTAAGACGATCAGAAGCTCTTTCGATTTCGATCTTAGCTACACCAGAATTGTATAATCTCTTTTTAAGGTATTTTCTGATATCATAATCTTCTACCAGATTGTCTGCGAAATCAGCTTCTGCATACCATCTGGAATCCCAATCCTTAATAATTCCGACTCTGAGGCCGTGAGGATTAACTTTCTGTCCCATGATTTGTCCTCCTTATCTTTCATTCAGCACGATAGTGATGTGGCTTGTTCTCTTTTCGATTCTGTAAGCTCTACCCTGTGCACGTGGCTGAATTCTCTTCATTGTAGGTCCTTTGTCTGCGTAGCACTCTTCAATGAATAAGTTGTCTGGGTTCATTCCATTGTTGTTTTCTGCATTTGCGATTGCAGATTTTAATAATTTTTCTATAACTGTAGAAGCATATCTTGGGTTATATGCCAAGATACCTAATGCTGTTTTTACATCCTTGCCTCTGATTGCATCGAGAACGAAACAAGCTTTCTGAACGGATACTCTGGCGTAGGATAATTTTGCGCTTGGTCTTGTATCTTTATTCGCATTTCTTTCTCTTTTAATCTGGGATCTATGTCCTTTAGCCATGGATTAAGCCTCCTTTCAAACTATCGTCTTGATTTCTTTTCGTCTTTACCGTGACCTCTGTAAGTACGAGTAGCAACGAATTCTCCTAATTTATGACCAACCATATCTTCTGTAACATATACTGGAACATGTTTTCTACCATCATGTACAGCAATTGTATGTCCAACCATCTGTGGGAAGATTGTAGAACGACGGGACCAAGTCTTAATAACGGACTTGTCACCAGCTGCGTTCATAGCGTCTACTTTTTTAAGTAAACTAGCATCTGCAAATGGTCCTTTTTTTAATGATCTAGACATGCGTCTTACCTCCTTAGATTACTATTATTTAATCATGCTTCCGTCGCGTCTACGAACAATCATCTTATTGGAGTGTTTGTTCTTTTTGCGAGTCTTGAGACCGAGTGCTGGTTTACCCCATGGAGTCATTGGGCCAGAACGTCCGATTGGTGCACGTCCTTCACCACCACCGTGTGGATGATCGTTAGGGTTCATTACAGAACCGCGAACTGTTGGGCGGATACCCATGTGACGTTTACGACCAGCTTTACCTACGTTGATAAGTTCGTGATCTGTGTTGCCAACCTGACCGATTGTAGCACGACCAGCAAGTGGAACCATTCTCATTTCACCGGAAGGTAATCTAAGAGTTGCATATTTGCCTTCTTTAGCCATTAACTGAGCAGAGTTACCAGCGGAACGAGCCAACTGACCACCCTTGCCAGGATATAATTCAATGTTGTGTACCTGTGTACCAACTGGGATTTCAGAAAGTGGTAAGCAGTTACCAATTCTTACTTCGGCTTCAGCACCGCTCATTACTGTCATACCTACCTGAAGTCCGTTAGGAGCAAGGATGTAGGAGTACTGACCATCTGCGTAACAGATTAAAGCGATGTTTGCTGTTCTGTTTGGATCGTATTCGATTGCTTTTACTGTAGCTGGAATACCATCTTTTGCATTTCTCTTGAAGTCGATAATTCTATATTTCTGTTTTGCACCACCACCGTGATGTCTAACTGTAATTTTTCCCTGATTGTTACGACCAGCAGTTTTTTTCTTTTTAGCCACTAAGGATTTCATCGGTGTGGATTTTGTGATTTCTGCGAAATCAGAGCCAGTCATATGTCTTCTGGAAGGTGTATATGGGTTAAATGTCTTAATACCCATTTTATTCACTCCTTTCAAGTGTCTGATTTATTGTCACGCTTGTTTGCGTATATTGTATAGTTGCTTTCGGCTTAAAGACCTGCGAAGATTTCGATATCTTTGCTGTCTGCTGTTAATTTAACGATTGCCTTTTTTGTTTTAGCTGTTTTTCCGTAAACCATACCACGGCGTTTGTTTTTGCCATCGCAGTTCATTGTGTTTACGCTTGCAACTTTTGTTCCTTCGAACATTTTTTCAACAGCTTCTTTTACCTGAGCTTTTGTAGCCTGTGGATGTACTAAGAAAGTGTATTTCTTGTCAGCCATCTGGTTCATACTTTTTTCTGTAATCACTGGTCTAAGGATTACGTCATAATATTTGATATCAGCCATTATGCATACACCTCCGTGATTGCTGCAACTGCATCCTGTGTAAGAACTAATGTATCATATTTCAAGATGTCGTATACGTTAATTGTGCTTGTAGAAGCTGTTTTAACTGTTGGGATGTTTCTTGCAGATAATACTACGTTGTTATCTTCAACAACTACCAACGCTTTGGAAACTTTTAAAGCGTCCATAACAGCCTGGAATTTTTTAGTTTTAACTTCATCCATTTTGAATGTATCTAAAACTACGATCTTGTTATCAACAACTTTAGATGTTAAAGCAGATTTAAGAGCTGCTCTTCTTTCTTTCTTGTTAAGTTTGAAAGAGTAATCACGTGGCTTTGGAGCGAATACTACGCCACCGCCTGTCCACTGTGGAGCTCTTGTGGAACCCTGTCTAGCATGACCTGTTCCTTTCTGTCTGTATGGTTTCTTTCCTCCGCCACTTACTTCAGAACGTGTTTTTGCGCTCTGTGTACCCTGGCGTTTTGCAGCAAGATGATTTACAACTGCCATGTGTAAGAGATGTTCGTTAACTTCAACACCAAATACTGCATCGCTTAATTCAATCTCGCCAACCTGATTGCCTTCGATATTATAAACAGATACGTTTGCCATCTGTATGTCCTCCTTCCTCAAAGCTCATTAAGCTCTGGTTGTGTTCTTAATCATTACTAAAGATTTCTTAGGTCCTGGTACAGCACCTTTTACTAAGATTAAGTTCTGTTCTGCGTCAACTCTTACTACTTCAAGATTCTGAACAGTTACTTTTACAGCACCCATGTGACCTGGCATTTTTTTACCTTTGAATACACGACCTGGTGTTGTTGCGGAACCGTTGGAACCTGCATGTCTGTGGTATTTAGAACCGTGAGTCATAGGTCCTCTGGACTGTCCGTGTCTCTTGATTGCACCCTGGTAACCTTTACCTTTGGATTTTGCAGTAGCATCGATTTTGTCGCCAACAGCGAACATGTCAGCTTTGATTTCCTGACCTACAACATAGCTTTCTGCATCTTCAAGTCTGAATTCGCGAACAAATCTTTTTGGCGCTACGCCAGCTTTTGCGAAGTGACCTTTCATTGGTTTGTTCACTAATTTTTCTCTGATTTCGCCAAATCCAACCTGGATTGCAGCATATCCATCGTTCTCAACTGTTTTAACCTGTGTAACAACACAAGGACCAGCCTGAAGAACTGTAACTGGAGTCAAAACTCCATCTTCGTTGAAAATCTGAGTCATTCCAACTTTTGTTGTCAAAATTGCTTTCTTCATATTTACCTCCTGTTTGATCTACAGCGGATTACACTGTATGTGCAATCATCCTAGATTCGTTGAGTGGTAAGGCATCTACCGATCAACACTTAAGGATAATTTACTTCATTAATTATTTTGTTTTCATTTTGATGTCGATATAAACACCAGCTGGCATTTCCAATCTGGATAATGCATCAACAGTTTTCTGTGTTGGTGTGATGATATCGATCAATCTTTTGTGAGTTCTCTGTTCAAACTGTTCTCTGGAATCTTTATATTTGTGAACAGCTCTTAAGATTGTAACTACTTCTTTTTTTGTTGGAAGTGGAACTGGTCCACTCACCTTAGATCCAGTTTTCTTTACAGTTTCAATAATTTTTCCAGCACTCTGATCGATTAATTTGTGATCGTATGCTTTTAATGTAATTCTCATTACTTGACTTGCCATAAAAAAAGTCGCCTCCTTTTCGCACTTCTACTATTCAGTACGACAAGCGGTGACTGTACACTCTCCCGTGTGTGTCTTCGTATATCTCTTCGAAAAATTCGCACACGTCATCTCTGTTCTTCACAGATGGTTGTTTCTTTGTACAGTGACTTGTCGCCAGTTTCCTAACTTGACATTCGCTCCACGGAACACCCGCATGGCCTGCGGCAACCTCACGCTTCTTAGCTATCAATGTCACAACATTTGCAATTATACATGATATGTTTTTATTATGCAAGTATTTTTTTTGTATTTTCACAAAAACATATAAACACTTTTTAACAAACTTTTTTAGTGATTTACAATGTTTTCAACAATAATCGCGTAGATATAATCATTCTATCAAATTCCTAATTTCACTTCAAGGGGTATCCCCAAGGTTTTTATGTGGACAAACCAAAACACCTCATGTATTATATATAAAGAAGTTCTATTCTATATAGATACAGTTAAATTTGTTACTATATTATATATGGAAGAAACTATTCATATTTTATATAATATACCTACTATATATAGAAGAAACACATTTTTAAGATAAGGAGATTTTCTATGTTTATTGCAAATAACTGGAAAGATTATGAAGTTATCGATACATCCGGCGGCGAGAAACTTGAACGCTGGGGAAAATATTTACTTGTACGTCCAGACCCTCAGGTCATATGGAATACACCAAAGACCCACAGAGGATGGAAAAAGATGAATGGTCATTACCACCGCAGCAATAAAGGCGGCGGTCAGTGGGAATTCTTTGATCTTCCTGAACAGTGGGCCATCCATTACGGAAGCCTCACTTTTAATTTAAAACCTTTTAGCTTTAAACATACAGGTTTATTCCCTGAGCAGGCAGCAAACTGGGATTGGTTTGGCAAACTCATCCGAGAAGCCGGCCGTCCAATTAAAGTTTTAAACCTTTTCGCTTATACAGGCGGTGCAACTTGTGCCGCAGCTGCAGCTGGTGCCAGCGTTACACATGTTGATGCTTCTAAAGGTATGGTTCAGTGGGCTAAAGAAAATGCACGTTCCAGTGGACTGGAAGACGCGCCAATCCGTTGGATAGTGGATGACTGTGTGAAATTTGTTGAAAGAGAAATCCGTCGCGGTAATACTTACGATGCGATTATTATGGATCCGCCTTCTTATGGACGCGGCCCTAAGGGTGAGATCTGGAAGATCGAAAACAACATCCATCCTTTTATTCAATTATGTACAAAAGTCTTAAGTGATAAACCTCTATTTTATTTGGTGAATTCTTATACAACCGGTCTTCAGCCTGCTGTATTAACTTATATGCTCTCCACCGAACTTTGTCCTAAGTTTGGCGGTCAGGTCATTTCTGACGAAGTTGGTCTTCCTGTATCCGGAAACGGTCTTGTTCTCCCTTGTGGAGCTTCCGGAAGATGGAGCAGATAATCCAAAAAGGTTCCCTCGAAAAGCTGCGAAACGCTTTCTACGGGAACCTTTTTTTCATGATCATATTTTAAAAATTCAGTCTATTTCATTAACTGATATGTAGTATATCAAATATCTGATGAAGATTTGTAATTTCATAGGTAACAGGGATATTTTGAGGATTTTCTTCGCCAGGATTGCGATACCAGCAGGTGTCTATCCCAGCATTAATACCCCCCTGGATATCGCTGGTCAAAGAATCGCCGATAATAAGCACATGTTTTAAATCCTTCGGATTCGGCTGGGCTGTTCCGAAGATCTCTTTAAAACAGGCTTCGAAGAATTCTTTCTTCGGCTTTGGAACACCCACATCGTCAGAGATAAACGCACCATCCATAATCACATCAAAGCCAGACTCATGAAGCTTTGTTTTCTGAACATCGATCCATCCATTGGTTACCACATACTGTTTATAGCCACGATTTTTCAATTCTTTGCACAATTCCAAAGAATCATCCTGGATAAACCACGCATGACTGAGGTTTTCCTCGTAAGCGTTCAAAAACTCATGTGCATCCACACATATCTCATATTTACCAAGGAACTCAACAAAGCGCCCCAAAAGAACCTGTTCCTTTGTCAATTCTCCTTTTTCCAGACGTTTCCAATAAGAGAGATTAATGCGGGAATAATCTTGAAGCATACTTTCTTCCGCTTTTACACCCACATCACGCAAACACCGACTCAAGGACAACGCTTCTGCCTGTTTAAAATCCATCAAAGTTCCATCTATATCCCAAAGCAATATATCGTATCTCATAAAATTGTCTCCTTAGTATATATCGGTTCAAAATCTTCTGTATCACTGCACAAAAATCCACCTTTAGCTTCAAGTATCTCCTTAATGACTTTTCGTGCCTTGACGGTATCACTTTCTTCATAACTCACTACGTAAATGGACTTAATCTTGTGTTCATCTAGAAATTCCAAATCCAATGGATCTACAAAACATTCTCTGCCATCCTGGAAAATAAGAGAATCACGGTCCAGCACAACTTCCATAAGGTTAAGCTCCGGCCACACATCGATTTTCTCTTCATCTACAGCTTTAATCAACGTTGTTAATTCTTTGGCATCGGTCTGTTCCGGTGTCATATAATAATATTCTAAAATCTTTGTTTTCTTTTTTGGAGTAATAACTGCCTTCGCTTTTTTAATTTTCATTCTGAATTCCTCCCGCTTCTCCAAACCCCTGATTGTTCTTATTGATTAATAGAGCCACGCTTCTCATGATCCGCGCGGTCAATCCCCAGATAATATACTTGTTATATTCATAAAAATGAACCGGATATTTTCCTTTATGCCATTTATAATTTTCTCCGCCCTCAATCTTCTCAAACGGAAAATCTTTTTGCGGTACATTGTAAACCGTATTATAATATGTTTGAGCATCTGTTTTCAGGAAATAATCCAGCGGAACCGTAAAGACCTCCTGAACCTCGCTCTGACTAAAAGTCCCTTGGTATTCTTTCAAAACACCAAGATAAGGATACAAAATCATACTCGCCGGTGAAATCAAAATGTCCATCGGAGCAATGAGCTCCACCTGTTCCGGCATTACAAGAAGTTCCTCACAGATTTCTCGAAGAGCACCTTCTTCCGGTGTCTCTCCCGCATCGCATCTCCCGCCCGGAAAACAGATTTCCCCAGGCTGATGATGGAGTTTATTGGAACGCACTTCAAAAAGCACCTCGTACTTTCCGTCTTTTTCTATCAAAGGAATCACCACAGCCGAATGGTGATACTGTTCAAAATCAATCAGTGTCGGTCTCCGTCCACGCAATTTCTCAAACATCTTCTTACTCCTCTTCTCATTCTATGTACATTCATTTTACACTAGGTCATCCAATTTGAAAAGGTCTTTAAATATAGAAGAAACACCTCACGGCGGAGATCTTTCCGTGAGGTGTTTCTTTAGTTTCTAAGCAATACTTTCTGATAATCCCATTTTTTCTTCCAAAAAGATACGTTCATCCATAAGTCTTAAATTTGCAGAAATCATAGGAGTGAAATCCATATGGGCAAGAACATCTTTGTGAAGATCTATACCCGGTGCAATTTCAATCAACATTAATCCATCTTCTGTTAATTTAAATACTGCACGTTCTGTCACATAAAGAACATCTCTCTTCACACGTTTGGCATAACGGCCACTGAATGTTACCTGTTCAACCTGTTTAAGAAATTTATGTGTATTTCCATCCTGAACAATGTTCAATTTTCCGTCTTCAACACGGATATCTGATTTTCCTGCTGTAAATGTTCCGCAGAAAATAACTTTTTTTGCATTCTGTGTAATGTTGATAAAACCGCCGCATCCGGCAACTTTAACACCGAATTTACTTACGTTAATATTACCTTCCACATCACACTGGGCAAGTCCAAGGAATGCAATATCGAGACCGCCGCCATCATAGAAGTCAAACTGATATGGCTGATCAATGATTGCATCCGCATTTGCAGAAGCACCGAAGCTCATGCCTGCTGCAGGCACACCCCCGATCGGTCCGGATTCTACAGTAAGTTTCAAACCTTTCACACCTTCTTCATTTGCCACATTGGAAATACCTTCCGGCATACCAATACCTAAGTTGACTACGGCGTTACTCTTTAACTCCATGGCCGCACGACGGCTAATAATTTTGCGAACACCAAGTTCCATTGGTTTGATACTGTCTACAGGAACACGAATGTTTCCGCAGTATGCCGGATTGTACTGTTCAGCAAATGTCTGCATATGATTTTCCGGTTCTGACACAACAATCGCATCAACATAGATTCCAGGAACCTTTACAAGTCGAGGATCCAAGCTTCCTGCCTCTACAATACTTTCAACCTGAAGAATAACGATTCCGCCCGAAGCTCTTACAGCCTGGGCAATTGAGAGACATTCTAAAGTTACTGCTTCTCTGCTCATGCAGGCATTACCTTCCGGGTCACAGTATGTGGCTCTAATAAAGGCCACATCAATAGGGAAGGCTTTATAATAAAGGAATTCGTTACCTTCAAGTTCAATTAATTTAACAACATCCTCTGTTGCTTTGGAATTGATTTTTCCGCCATCTAAACGTGGATCAACAAAAGTATCCAAACCAACATGTGTAATTGTTCCTGGTTTTCCAGCTGCAATATCTCTAAACAAATGAGTAATAACCCCCTGCGGAAGATTATACGCTTCAACTTTGTTTTCAACAGCTAATTTCTGAAGTTTTGGAGTCAATCCCCAATGTCCGCCAATAATACGTTTCAATAAACCTTCGTGACCAAGATGATTTAACCCTTTGTCTTTACCATCACCCTGTCCGGCTGCATACACCAATGTAAGATTTTTTGGAGATCCTGTTTCTACAAAACGTTCTTCCAACGCCGTTGTCAACTCTTCCGGATGATTGCATCCAATAAAACCTCCAACTGCAAGTGTTGCGCCATCTTTTACTAACATGCTTGCTTCTTTAGCTGTCATGATTTTTCCCATAATAAAAAATACCTCCGTGTTATCTATTCTCGAACCCTTTAATTGCCTATATTGTATCCATAAAAATACAATTCGTCCAATACAGTTTAGTCATAGAATGATATCCCAGAGATATTGTTTATATCTTGTATGTTATTTATACATTATTGATTTTTTCGTTCTTTTTTTCAAAAAACAGGCTATTATTTACATTTATTTCCATTTTTGTTTTAACAACAGCCACAACAACACATATACATGGCCAACATCTGACAACAGAAGTTATCAACCTGTATGGTCTGACGACCGTATCCGCCTGCCATATTGCCGTACCACTGTCTTCCGGACTGTAATTGCTGCCACAAAATCTGATAGTTCGGATTCGACGGTTCCATGTTCAGTGCCTGACGAGCCATCTCCTGAGCACGAATATTATTCCCCATTCCCGCATTCGCCAATGCAGATAAATAGTACCACTGGGCATTTCGATTCTGGATACCTTCAAGGACATTGAATGCCTCTTTGTAGCGGCCACTATTGATAAAGTTCGCTGCCGCCTGCATCTCTACAGTATCCGAATCACCACCGGCTGTCTGACCGGACTGATGATAACCGTAACCTTGCTGTCCGTATCCCTGATAGCCCTGTTCGCGTTCTTTCATAATCTGAGTATAAGCCTGCTGAATTTGCTTAAACTTTTCTTCCGCTTCTTTTTCTCCTGGCTTACCCACATTCGCATCCGGATGATACTTACGACTCAATGCACGATATGCTTTTTTTATCTCATCATCGGTCGCTGTTGGCGACACCCCTAATAAATCATAAGGATTCATCCTTTGTTTCCTCCGTCTTTTTCTTGGCATTTCGTATCTTCATATATTTGCTCCATACACCGGCATACAGAATGTTTCGCAAAATCTCCACATCCTGTTCCAATGGAAGCTTTTCAAAACTTCGAGCACAATCTGCCATCATCAAATCCAATATTTCAAACACGAAATCATCAAAATCATCCCTGTCTTTATATGGAATCAATGGATTAAAACTGCCTTTTTTAATGTCTTTTTCAACATCCTCATAGGCATCCATAATATAAATATATTTTCCAAGATAAAATCCTACCGGTCGAAGCAGATCGGACCAGACATCTTTTTCCCAGTCAAAAATCTCTGCCAGCATATTCCCCGTCAAGCCTGCCAGTTTGTCCAGATCTTTTTCACCTGAACGTTCTGCCGCATCCAAACGATAAATATAGTTCTTCACAGCTTTATGCTGCCTTGGATAAATCTTCGACAAATGCCATACCTTTTTGCGAAGAACATGCAAATGTATGCACGCTGTCATCTGATTATCATCTTTCCAATGATCCCTGGCCAAATAATAGCTCAAAATAATCGTCATGTCTGCAGCATATTCCAAATGTCGATTCTCGTAAATATGCATCTTTTTTATCGGATGCAATTTGCATCGATAATCTCGCTCTGTTCCCGGAAGTTCACCTTCATACAAAGACATATGCAAAAGAGCCATAAATGTCATATCATTATTCAAACACACCTGACCAAATGGACCATACTTGCGTTTCAAAATCTGACACAGACCACAATAGACACCTTTATATTTGCGATGTTCTCGCATCTTTAATTCAGGCTCATTAATTACCACATAACCAAACATCTTTAACTCCGCTTAATAAATTCATTTCCACATTTCGAACATCGAATCTGAATCTTTCCTTTGCCCTTTGGCACTCGCAGTTTCTGTCTGCACTGAGGGCAGGCAAAAATTCGATAGTCTTTATTCCGTTCCATGTCGCGTTTTTTTCCGGAAAACCAACCGGTCACACGATAATAATATGGCAAAAATGCCTGATTCTCCGCATAGCGTTTTGGAATATTTCTCGAAAACATACGAAAATAAATATATACCAGTAAGACAATACCAATTGTATATAAAAGTTCTGCGCCAGCCACTGCGCCAATAAGAACCAATACAAATGAGACTCCGGATAACACCTGATTCATCTTGTCGTTTCCATAACGGCCAATCATAAATCTTTGAAATTTTTCTCGCACTTTTTCATCTTCCTCCTGTTTTATATACAATGATATAACTATACGCTTCCTATTTCTGGAATTCAATTAAAGTTTGGTTTATTTTTTCTTAAAAAACTCTAAAATCGCTGGAGTGGATCCGAGTCATCATCTTCGATAACTTCGATACGTTTAATGACAATATAATAGCCCTGTTTGTCATTGATCGCCACATAAACTCGATCCCCCACTTTATGACCCAAAATAGCCTTTCCGATCGGTGACTCTGTACTGATTCGGCCTTCCAGAGAATTCCCTCGAATGGTTGTTACCAATTTGAATGTTTCAATCTCATCGTCATCTTCAAAATAGACATCCACAAGTTTCCCAAGTCCAACTTCATCATCCTGTGTCTGATCTTCCACAATCTTCGCTGTACGGATCATACGTTCCAGATAACGTATGCGACTCTCATTCTGATTCTTTTCCTTTTTTGCTGCATGGTATTCAAAATTTTCACTTAAATCGCCATGAGCTCTTGCTTCTTTGACAGCCTCCAATGCATTTTTACGAACAACCAGCTTCCGGTATTCGATCTCTTCTTCCATCTTCTTTATGTCTTTTTCCGTCAACTCGTTATACATAAGAACTCTCCTTTAAATCTGCGCAAGTAATGCATCCACATCTTCTTCGCGTGTCGCCCAGCTTGTGCAGAAACGAACAACACTGCGCCCATCTTCAAGTCTCTCCCAAAGTTCAAATACAGCAATCTTTGACAGTGCTTCAAACTGGGTTTCATCTAATACAATAAACTGCTGATTTGTCACGGAATCCATGGCAAACTCGTAACCTTTGTCTGCAAATCCCTTTTTCAGTTTCATAGCCATATCCACTGCATGGCGGGCAATCTTAAAATAAAGATCATCTGTAAATAATGTGTCAAACTGAATACCAAGGAAACGGCCTTTTGCCAAAAGGGCACCGTGCTGCTTTATGGTTGAGAAGAAATGAGGAAGGTAACCTTTCTTATTACACACAACCGCTTCGCCACAAAATGCACCAACTTTTGTTCCGCCAATATAAAAGACATCACAGACTTTTGCAATAAAATCCAATGCAACATCTGTTCCATCAGCCACAAGACCGTAACCCAAACGAGCTCCATCTAAAAATAATGGCAATTTATAATCGTCACACACCGCTCGAAGTGCCGTAAGTTCCTCTTTTGTATATAATGTTCCACCTTCCGTTGGATGAGAAATATAGACCATACCCGGCCAAACCACATGTTCATGAGTTGGATTGGCATAAAAATCTTCCATATATTTTCTCACGTCCGAAGCAACGAGTTTCCCGTCTACGTTTGGCAAAGCCAATACTTTATGTCCAGTATATTCAACAGCACCGGATTCATGTCCATTAATATGACCTGTATCCGCGGAAATAACACCTTCATAATTCTTTAAAACAGCAGAGATCACTGTAGAATTTGTCTGAGTTCCTCCCACCATCAAATGAACCTCACCATCCGGGCACTTGCAGGCTTCAAGAATCTTCGCCTTTGCACGATCACAGTAGATATCCTTACCGTAACCTGGTGTCTTTTCCATATTTGTTTCCATAAGACGTTTTAGAATCTCAGGATGTGCTCCTTCCATATAATCACACTGAAAATACTGCATATTTACGTTGTTTTCAAAAAAATCCATGATCTGTTCCCCCTTGTCCTCATTTGTTTTCACACAACTAAAGTTAGTATATCATAAGATAAAAAAAGATTGAATATCATACAAAATATTCAATCTTTTTTCACATTTATTCATCTTTTGAGAGAGCGATAACACCTGTACGTGCCATCTCAATGATACCAAATGGCTGAAGAATCTTAATAAAACTCTCCACTGCATCCGGTGTGGAATTCAATTCGACAATCATACTCTTCGTTGAAACATGAGCAATCTTTGCCCCTGTAATCATACAGACTTCCATAATATCTTTACGATTCGAAGGATTGTAGGAAACCTTGATCATGATCAACTCCCGGCACGCTGCCTGGAGTTCTTTCAAACGACGCACTTTAATAACATCAATCTTCTTATTCAACTGTTTTTCAATCTGATCAATGACTCTGGCGTCTCCGGTAGAGACGATGGTCATATGGGAAATCTCTTTATTCTCAGTCTCACCAACGGCAAGGCTATTGATGTTATAGCCGCGTCTGGCAAACAAACCGGCAGTCTTCGACAAAACACCGGCCTGATTTTCAACCAATACGGAAAAGATACCTTTCATCCGCCTCTACTCCTTTACTTTATCATATTTATAAACATGGCATACCATTAATGCAGATTTTTCACAGGCAAGGAATTTATCGATGGTTGCATCCATCTTTTCTGTACTCTTCACATGGAAATAATCCATGTCATAAGCCCGTGCAATATATTCGAGATTCGGAATATCTCCTAATTCTACAGCAATGTAATGCTCGTCATAATTATTATACTGATATTCTCGAACAAGGCCCAGATACATGTTCTTCATTACAATGACCTTGACCTTTATATTGTTCTGAAGCATGGTCGCCAGTTCATTGAGCGACATCTGGAAGGAACCATCACCACAGACAGCCACAACCTGTTTATCCGGAAATGCCATCTTCGCACCAATGGCTGCAGGAATGGAATAACCCATCGTTCCAAAACCACCGGTTGTTAAAAAACGTCCTTTTTTCATCACATAGTTATCCGCTGACCAAAGCTGATTCTGTCCAACATCTGCGACATAAATGGCATCTTCATCCATTCGGTCTGTCAGGTGTTCCACAAAATGACATGGATTAATAAATCCTTCATGGAAAACACGATTATCGACACAACCTTTTTTGATAGCTCTTAAATCTTCCACCCATGTACCATAATTCGGATTTATATCATACGTTAAAAGATTTTCAAAAATCAGACGGGCATCACCCACCAACGGAATCGTTGGACCAATATTTTTACCAATTTCAGCCGTATCAATATCAATATGAATGATCAAACGATTCTGTTCAAGCTTGGACGGAACAACAACTGCACGATCATTAACTCTCGCACCAACAATGATTAAAAGATCACATTGGGCAAGAGCACGGTTCGCATATGGTTTACCGTTGGTTCCTACCATGCCAAAGAATAAAGGATGACGTTTTGGCATACTGCCAACACCCATCATCGTAGTAACCACAGGAATCCCATTCTTCTCACAAAACTGTTGGAGCACAGGTTCTGCATGTCCTAGGATGACACCGCCACCAGCACAGATCAAAGGCTTCTTTGCCTTCTGAATCGCTTCTATCACTTTCTTAATCTGCACAATATGCCCCTGAACCTTTGGTTTATATCCACGAATAGACACCTCTCCCGGTTCCACGTAATTAAATTCCTGTTTCTGAATATCAATTGGTACGTCAATAAGCACTGGTCCCTGACGTCCCGTTGATGCAATATAAAATGCCTCTTTAAATACACGCGGAATATCACGAACATCCTTGACCAAATAGCTGTATTTAACAAACGGCTCACAGCATCCAACAATATCCGCTTCCTGGAATACGTCTTTCCCAAGAAGCTGTGTAGAAACCTGACCGGTAATGGCCACCATTGGAATACTGTCCGCATATGCTGTCGCCAATCCTGTAATTAAATTCGTCGCACCCGGACCTGATGTAGCAATACACACCGCCGGTTTACGTGTTACACGGGCATATCCGCTGGCCGCATGTCCAGCATTCTGTTCCTGTCTTACTAAAATGCTCTGAATATCCGAATGATACAGGCTGTTATAAAACGGTGCAATTGCTACACCGGGATAGCCAAATACCACGTTGATCCCCTGGTCTTGCAAACATTTTACCATGGCATCTGCACCTGTCATTCTCTTCACCCCCGTAAAAATAGTTACTTATTATATTAATTCAAATCAGTCTCAGATTCAACACTTTTTTAAATTAAAGTCCTAAATCTATTCATTAAAATCCTAATCGTTCCATTTCCATCCAATACGCCTGCTTCTTTTAACACTTCCGGTGCTTTAATGCACTTTTCATGCCTGAATCCTTCCTTTACTCTTCCCATTTTGTACCATATGTATTAAAGAATACCTGATCTTCAAGATAACGATCAATTGGTTGATATTCTTTTGTCTGTTCTCCAATGGACACCATCCCAAGCGGTACTATGTGTTTCGGAAGTTTACATGCAACATTAATACATGTCAAACGGTCTTCTTTAGGATAAACACCCATCCAAAGAGAACCGAGCCCCATATCGGTCGCTTCAAGAAGCATGTTCTGTACAGCTGCGGAACAATCCTGAATCCACCATCCCTGACCACGTTCTTTTTCTTTTGTAAGGTCCGCACAGACAAGCACTGCCACATCTGCAGATTTTAAAGCAAATGCATTTGGGTGTACACTTAAAAATGCCTCAAAAATCGATTTATCACGAATCACAATAAATACCCATTCCTGGCTGTTCTTTGCACTTGGTGCTGCCATACCTGCTTTAATAATCTGTTTCACCTGTTCATCTGTAATTGGTGCTTCTGAATATTTGCGCACACTGCGACGTTTAAAAATTATATCCATTTTTGATTCCTCTCTATTTACAATTTTATCCGGTACATAGATAATACTTTCTATAGAATAACACTTTTTAAATATTCTGCATAGACATTTTGTATGATCGCCTCTTCTCCGAGTCCTTTTGTAATACATTCCACCTGAAACCCTGCACGCTTAAATACATTCTTCCATGATCCGCCATTCGGACCCATTAAATCTTTTCGCACATGATACCCTGAAACAAGCATCAAGGGTAATATAACAACGCGATGATATTTTGCCTTTGATTTAATTTGTTCTAAAAGATCCGAAAGCGTCGGTCTCACTGAAAGTGTACCCACATAATAATTTGCATGCCCTTTATGCTGCAACACCTTCTGTATTCTCTGATAGATTGCATTCGTCTCTGTATCTATTCCATGTCCCACACAACAAATCGCTGTATCTTCGTCTTCATACAAACACCCCAGACTTTGAACACCATCTGCAAATACTTCAATATTTTCCGAACAGCTTAAAATGGGTTCGACCACACAAATTTTTTCGTAAAATGTTTTATATCTTTCCACCATTTCCAATAATTTTTCATGACGCATCTCCTGAATCAGATGGGTCTGGATAATTGTCAGGTCTGTTATGCCATCCGTTATTACACGTTCCAAAGCCTGACTCACTGTATCCACTCGAATTCCTTCTTTTTTCTCTATACGCTCAATGATAGACACCGATGTAAATGCCCGATATACTTTATGATTTGGAAAGGCATTTGCAATCGCATTTTCAATGCCGCCGATCGCATTTTCCCGTTCTTGTTTATAACTGCTGCCATAGCTGACAACAAGGATTGCTTTATGACTCATCTATTTCCCTACCTTTTCATTGACAATCTTCAATATATAACAAAGACAGCTTAGCATCAACTGCCAAACTGTCCTGCGTTCTATTCATGAATATGAAATTTTTCTTTAATGCATTCACACAGATACTGAGCTGTTCCTTCGAATCCAAGGAAACTGCTGTTGATCAGAATATCTTTGTGTTTTAAATCATCCGGTTCATAACCTGCATATCTTAAATGATAGGCAACTCTTGCTTCGTCCACATCTTCAATGCGTCGTTTTGCTTCTTTTTCCGGAATATTATATCTCTCGATACATGTTTCAATTCGATCATCTTCCGGCGCATAAATGTAAATATTTACCACATTCGGAAAATCTCTCAAAATGTAGTCCGCACAACGGCCAACAATAATGCAGCTCTGTTGTTCTGCGAGTTCCATAATAATTTGTTCCTGAACTTTAAAAATCTTATCCTGAATATCGCTTGTCTGATGACCAAAGCTAATTCCCATAAATTCAAAACGGCTTTCCGCTCGCTCTTCTTCATCTTCAATGGTGGATTCTAACATCCCCGTCTGTTCGGCTACTTTTTTTAAAATCTCACTATCATAATATTCGATTCCAAGAATCTCTGACATCTTTTTAGCAATCATCTGCCCCATACTGCCAAACTGTCTGGTAATGGTTATCGTATATTGCTCCAACTATTATTCCCCCATAATGAAATACAAATTTGAATATCGTATTTATTATACATCATAACTTCCGCTTATGATACAGTCATTTTGTTTTTTTACCAATAATTTAGCATAAAATTCCGCCATTAAAGGAAGTACGTCTTCATTAAAATCAAAACATGGATGATGATGCTCTGCTGCAAGTTCTGTACCAAACATAAAATAAGCAGCTTTTCCTCCCTGTTGCTGAACACGATTCATCATAGTAACCACATCTTCTGAAGCACTAAATTCTGCTTCGTGTATAAACTTATCCCCTATTCCCATCTCGCAGGCCACATCATATCCACTGCATGCAAGCATTTGATCACTTTTTCCTGTAACAACATCCCCAACAACTTTAATTTCACAAATAACATCATGATCTTTTCCAGTTCCCTGTGCTGTCTTACATATCTTTTCCTTCATATATAAGTTACTTTCTGATGTAACTCCTCGAGTTTCCACTTCCAGATAAGCTTCATCTGCAATAATATTGCGACCGTTTCCACTCACTAAGCGCCCCACGTTCATCCGCGTATCTTTCCGTAGTTTTTCTGGACAGGCTTTATAAAATTCATATGCTTTTACAGTAAATTCTGCTGCAGCAAGCAACGCATTACGACCTGTTTCAGGCGCATTCGCTGCATGTGCTGCAATCCCGTGAAAATAAACATTCATCTTTGTCGACGCCATAAAACCTCTGATACATACACCAATCCGTCCAAGTTCGCGACACCCGATACCAATATGACCACTGTAAAATTCATCCACGTTATCAAGCCATCCCTTGGAAACAATGGACTGTGATCCTTTGCAGCCTTCTTCCGCCGGCTGAAAAATCAATCGGATTTCTCCTCCGATTTCGCTTTTATGCTCACTCAATATTTCTGCCAGGCCAAGACCAACTGCCATGTGTCCATCATGACCACAAGCATGCATGACTCCATCATTTTTTGAACAATAAGTCTGATTTTTTTCATTCAAAGTCTCATGAATCGGTAAAGCGTCCATATCAAAACGAAGTGCTGTCACTTTAGGTTTACTTGCATTTTTCGATACTGCCGTTCCCTTAAGTACTCCAATAACACCTGTACAAAAATTTACATTTTTCGGAACATCCATACGAGAATCGTTATCACAAACATCGAATCCCACATACACTTTATATCCTAATTCCCTAAGACATCCAGCAATTTTATCTGTAGTCCTTTGTTCCATCCACCCTAATTCAGGATGACGATGAAAATCTCTTCGGTAGCTAATAATTTTCTGTTTTAACATTTCATTTACAAAAAAATATTGAATCTCCATATCAACCTCATGAAAAGGCACCGAAGTTTTCATACTTCGATGCCTTAAATAAATACTCCGTATTATGCGAAAATACAGCCGGACTGTAAAATTACATTCGCATAAGGTGTTGTTTCACCTGTACGGATGACTGCTTTACAATCCTTTGTCTGAGCTTTAAGTTCAACATGTGTTACGAATTCTACTTCAACTTCCTGTCCTGCAAAAAGTTCTTCGATTTCTGCCAAAACTTTAGGATTCTGAGTTTTGATCTCTTCTGCAAGAATGATTTTTTCGACTTTCATATCCGCTGCGATTACTTTTAATGTATCCATAAATGTTGGAACACCAAATGTCAATGCAAGATCGATTCTTTCGGTTTCATCCGGAATTGGAAGCCCACAGTCTCCAACACAAATGCAATCCGTATGACCCATGTAAGATAATACTCTGGAAATATCTGCATTTAAAATACCCTGTCTTTTCATAATAAAGTTCCCCCTGTCTCTTTTCACGTTTCATATATGCTTATTATTATATCATCAACTGAATTCTATTTCCATTAAAAAGGTCGCAAAGAGGAGAAATATCTTTGCGACCTTTACCTATAGAAAAGTGTGAAATAATGGAATAGCAAATTATTGTTTATTAATCGATTCAATCAATGCATCTGCAAGAGATACAAATTCCGGTTCGTTGGATTCGTTTGCAGAAGAGTTGATTGTCACCTGGGAGTCCAGAACAAGACATTCTTTGAAATTATCCTCCACATAATTTTTCATTAAACCACCGGATTTAATTGCCCATGTACCATTTTCAATGATACCAAAGGTACGTTTCTGGAAATTCAGTCCTTTCAAATGATGCAGGAAATCATACATTACCGGATAAATATTTAAATTATATGTTACAGATGCTAAAACGATATGGCTGTACTTAAAAGCTTCGGCTACCAACTGGGATACATGTGTATTGGATACATCATAGACTGCCACATTTGTCATACCTTTATCACAGAGTGTGGATGCCAGCTGCTGAGCTGCCGCTTCTGTATTGCCATACATGGATGCATAGACAATCATAACACCTTTTTCTTCCGGTTCATAGCGACTCCATTTATCATGTTTGTCAATGTAATAGTCGAGATTTGTACGCCAAACCGGACCGTGAAGCGGACAGAACATCTTAATTGGCACGGTTGCAGCTTTTTTAAGTAAATGTTGAACAAATGGGCCATATTTTCCAACGATGTTTGTGAAATATCTTCTTGCGTCATCAATCCAGTCTCTGTCAAAATTCACTTCGTCATTGAAAAGTTTACCATCAAGGGAACCGAAACTGCCAAAAGCATCTGCTGAAAACAACACGCCGTTTGTTGTGTCAAAGCTTACCATAGCTTCCGGCCAGTGAACCATCGGTGCTGCTACGAATGTAATGGTATGTTTACCAAAGCATCTCACATCGCCCTCTTTAACCTCATCCTTGCGGCCTTCCACATTAAATCCAAACTGATGCATAAACATAAAGGACTTTTCATTACTGATCACTTTACAATTTGGATAACGGATAAGCACTTCTTCCATGGATGCCGCATGATCCGGCTCCATATGATTAATAATTAAATAGTCTAAATCTCTGCCATCCAATACTTCTTCCACGTTTTTCAAAAACTCTCTGCATCCGGACCAGTCCACCGTATCAAACAATACAGTCTGCTCATCCATTAAAAGATAAGAGTTATAGGAAACACCACGTGGAATTGGATGAATATTTTCAAATAAGTGAAGACGTTTGTCGTTAACGCCAACCCAATATAAATCTTCTGTAACTTTTCTTACACAACTCATATTCAAATCCTCCTGTTTTCTATACTTCTACCGAAGATGAAATAAAATTCACTTTTTCTTCGCCACAGTCCGGACATGTCCATTCTTCTGCCAGATCTTTGAATTTTGTTCCAGGTGCAACTTCACCTTCTTCGTCACCAAGTTCCGGAATATATTCATATCCACAACCAAGACATACATAACGACCCACTGGTGCCGGTTTCGGTTCTGCCGGAACTTTGCGTTTCATTTTCACCATTGGAGGTGCCGGCTGTTTTGGATTGCCATCATCTAACGCTTCTGCCAACAGTGGAAGAATCACATTGACGTCACCTACAATGCCATAATCCGCATTTTTGAAAATAGGAGCATTTGCATTTGTATTAATTGCTACGATTGTTGCCGCATCTTTGATGCCTTTGAGATGCTGCATTGCACCGGAAATACCGCATGCAATATAAAGATTTCCGGTAAATTTCTGACCACTCATACCAACATAACGGTTAATTGGAAGATACCGAAGCTGTTCTGCCACCGGTCTGGAAGAACCGATCGCTGCTCCGGCTGCTGCTGCAAGGTTTCGAACAAGCTGCATATTTTCTTCAGTGCCGATTCCCTTACCTGCACTGACAACACGTTCTGCCTGAATAATCGGAGTATCCATGTCAATACCCACGGAAAAATCATGCCCATCTGCTTTAAGCGCAGAAACTAACTGTTCCACCTGCTCTTCCGGAGAACCGGCGAACATCACTTTTTTACGAGGACCTGTAATTGCAGATTTCTTTTTAACCACTGCTGGCACTGTAGAAGCTTTTGCTGCTTTTCCAAGGATATGCGCTGCAATAACAACATTCTGAATTTCATTTGTACCTTCATAAATTGTACAGATTCGTGCATCACGATATGCACGTTCTACTTCCATACCCTTCATATAACCGTTGCCGCCAAATACCTGAAGAGCTTCATTACATACTTCAAGAGCAATATCGGAGGCGTATTTCTTAGCCATTGCGGATTCCATGCCGTATGGCTTATGATTTTCTTTTAATTCCGCAGCACTGTATACAAGAAATCTTGCTGCACGAAGTTTTGTCGCCATCTCTGCAATCTTGAACTGAATGGCCTGAATCTGTGCGATCGGTGCATTGAACTGTTCACGTTCTTTTGCATATTCAACTGCCGCTTCATAAGCACCCTGCGCAATGCCAAGGGCCTGAGCTGCAATACCAATACGACCGCCATCCAATGTGGACATGGCAATCTTAAATCCATCCCCTTCTTTTCCAAGGAGATTTTCTTTTGGAATCTTCACATTATTGAAAAGAAGCTGTCTTGTTGCCGATGATCGGATACCCATCTTGTCATAATGATCGCCAAATGTAAATCCTTCCCAGCCTTTTTCAACGATAAATGCACTGATACCTTTTGTTCCAATGTCCGGTGTTGTTACAGCAAAAATAATATATGTATCTGCTTCACCGCCATTTGTAATAAATATTTTTTCACCATTTAAGATGTAATAATCACCCTGAAGTTCAGCGGTTGTTTCCGTACCGCCTGCATCCGAACCGGCATTCGGCTCTGTCAATCCAAATGCACCAATTTTTTCTCCTTTTGCAAGAGGTACTAAATATTTCTGTTTCTGTTCTTCTGTTCCATAAGCATAAATCGGATATGCACCAAGGGAAACATGGGCAGATAAAATAACACCTGTTCCGCCGTCTACACGTGATAATTCTTCAACAGCAATGGCATAACTTAATGTGTCTTTTCCCATTCCACCGTATTCTTCCGGAAACGGAATACCTAAAAACCCCTGTGCTCCAAAATCATAAATCTGTTCTCTTGGGAATTCATTACCCTGATCAAGCATAAATGCAATCGGCTTAATTTCTCTTTCTGCCCATTCGCGAATCTTCCCGCGTAATTCTTCATGTTCCTGAGTCGTTGTAAAATACATGATGTTGGCCTCCTCCCATAATCATCAACGGCTACTTTGTCCGTCTATACGCTTTGCGCTGATATGTAATGTTTATTTCAATAATAAGATTCATTACTAATTACTTATGTATATGATTATATACAAAAAAAATCTCATGTATGTAACCGAAGTTACGTACACGAGATTAATTGCAAAAATTTTCTATTTTCTCATAATTGATAATCTTCATATAATTTCGACCAACATCAATCATTTCTTCACTTTGCATCCGCATAAGTGCCCTTGAAAGGGATGGTCTGGCAACTCCAAGATAATCTGCCAGTTCTTCTCGATTCATTTTCAGATGTACCATACCATCTTCATCCGCTTCATCCATAAGCCATATGGAAATGCGTTCCTTCAAAGATGATGCGCTGACAATATTAAGTTTCTTAACAGACAACCACTCCTTTGTGGCAAGTATTCCAAGAATATTTCGCATAAGGATCTGATGATGTCCGCAATTTTCCGCACAAAAGCTATAAAAAAATGTACACGGTATCTCCAACACTTCGATATCTGTCGATGCCTGTGCACCATACTGATACGTCATAGTATCTCCAAAAATATAGTGTTCGCCAAAAATTTGACCTTCCTCTACTTCATAAAGTGTATTTTTTCGTCCGGATATCAGATGTTTAACAATCATCACTCGCCCTTTTACAAGGACATACAAACAACAGGCATCTTCTTCCTCATGAAAAATCATCGCTCCTTTTTTATATCGCTTAAATCTGGATTTAGAACATTCAAGCATTCTCTCTAAATGATCCGGAGCAATTCCCTGAAATAATTTATGTTTTCGAATATCTTCACAGTTCACAGAATCACCTCAACTTTTGATTCATTATATCATGAGGTATTTTCATTGAAAGTTGCTTTTGCGACTTTTATGTACTTATTTAACTCTTACATTCTAAGAAATATATTCAAAATATCCCATAATTGCATATATATGTGTCAGTGTGATGAAACATGTTATATTAAAAACGGATAAAATAAAGAGTAAGTTTTGCTCTTGCACAGTGACTTTCTTTTGAATTTTATGACAAACCCAAACAATACAACGTATAATTGTTATAACGAACAATACAATAATACTGCACAACAAGCAGATCGCAACCAATCGAACTAACAGAAACGGTAATGCTTCAATAAGCGCCTGAATTGCACTTAATGTAAAAAACCATAGTAAAAACTTTTTTAGAATTTGATGTTTCTTCTTCGTTTTCTCCGATTGCGGATTATCGACACATTTCACATTTTTGCGTATATATACTTGTTCTTTAAGACTATCTTTCTGCTGATAAACAGGCGTTTCTTTTTGCTTCTGAATCATAATATCGAATCAAAAAAGCGTTTTTCTCAAAGCATCCATTTCTTTTGCATGATTTTTTCTACTTTCTTCAGGTTATCATCGGAATGTTCAACTTCTCTTGAAAAACAATACAACAGTTCTCTCATTTCTTCGATGTCTAATGTCTTACCATTGACAAGCCATCTTGCCATCCATATTTCGTGAATCATCCAGGATAAATAGACTGCCATCTGTGCTTTTGCGAAAACTGCACCATCGTAAACCGATCCCGGAAAATAAGTAAACAAGAAATACACTAAAATTTGCTCCAAATGAATATCCATCATCGGGTGTTCAATTTTCCATTTTGTAAATGCTTTGCAAATTTCTCCATAACTTTCCAATGAATTTTCTTCTGAAAAAAGGACTGCTTCTGTTTCTGAAAGAATATTATTCCAAGATTCTCTGAGAAGTTCTAATTTATATAATTGACTAAACAACTTCTTTGAAAGACCTGTATATAAGTTCTTTGCGTCATCCGAATCAAGGTAACGCTGCATTCGTTCCTCTGCTTTTGGACTTGAGTAACGCTCGATGACATCCATGCAGGAAAACATCTCCTGTTTATTAACTCTTACCTGAATGTCATGTGCCATAGCTAATATAAGAAGGGTACGCATACGCAAAGACAATTCTCTGTTCTGCAAAATCTCAAGCATTGCTTCTCTGGCATCTTCTATGATAGAAAATAAAAACGGATCAAAATCTTCGTACTCTTCTTCACCATCTTTTTCATATGTTAGAAATTTGACTGGTGTATCCCTTTCCATTAAGAGTCTGGCAACCTCCGGACAAGATACAGAAAGCGTAATTTCTCTTAAACCCTCAAATTCTTCCACATGACGTGGATACATTTTACAAGTTTTACACAAGCTGTTTTCCCCTTGGTGAATATAAAGGTCACACAAGTTGTCCTCATTTAAAAATGCACAGCGTTTATCTTTACTCTGACGAAATGTACCGCTAAACCAGTTTACAGATCGAAGTATTTTTCCGCGATATACACCGCGAATCTTTTTATATTTTTCTAAAGACTTTTTATCAATCACTATCTGCCATCCTGCACAGCATGTGTCTTCACACTGATCAGCAATGCAGGTAAATTCTTTATAATAATCGGGTACAGTATATAACATATTATTCTCCATATTTAATCTTTTTGTATGTTTATATTATATCATTAAAATATAAAAATTTCCCCAAATACCAAAATCTTATTTTCAGTACCAGGGGAATATTTACATTCTATTCTGCTATTTCTACATATTCAAACGTTTCTGTCTGATATCTAAAACCTTCCTGATCATAATATTCAATCAAAATATTATTCCCATATTCATCATATGAATAAACTTCTTTATTATCGTTTTCTTCTGACGTTACAGTAATCTGTTTTATATATCCATCATCATTATACTCATATTCTATATTATATGTAACCTTCTTTTCCACAGTTTCTGCACCCGGAACAGATGAATAATATTCATATGTAGATTTTACACCATATGCATCATATGTGTAAGATTCTTTCATTCTAAGTGCTTCACCATCATATTGTTCTATACAAACGACTTTCCCATTGTCATATCTCGTAATAATTGGCGATTCCTTGCCCATCGTAAGCTGAATCATCTGACCGTTTTCATACTCATATAACATATTTTCTGTTTCGACTTTGATTAAATGACCATTATCATCATAAGTATTTACATACTCCATCACTGTTTCGCTATGTTTTCCATTCGTCTCAATGTCACAAGTCGCTTTAATTTTATTTCCCTTATCATCATATCTATAGGTATATGTGGATGCATAATCCTGCTGGAATTCCGGATAGGTCATCACCATCTTTTCTTTGATCGTATCACCATTCGTATCTTCTGTGACACAATACTCTTCAACGGGTTCTTCCTCATTGGACGTATCATAAATCAGGCTTGTTGTGGATACACATACAAATTTTTTTCCTTGAGTATTTATCTTTGCTTCCTGAACATTTTCTTTCTGTCCGCCTCCACAAGATATCAAAAAAATTATACTTAAAGAAAAACTTAGTAATAAAACTATTTTATTCTTCATTTTTTTCCTCCTGTTGATTATGTCATTTTATAAAACAGATTCGATATCTGTCAATAGAGTCATGTTTTCATTATAAAAAAGATATATTACAAACACCATATTCACAAATTGTTTCGTAATAATTCACTACACCATTGGAAAAACGTCCTAATACAAAACAAATGATAAAAACAATGGCACAAATTACAATTATATAAATCATTTTTTTTACTGGTTTTTTCCGTACCAAACGCATGACAAATAAAAGGATAACTGCCGGAGTTATTA
>JAFOYH010000108.1 GCA_017391465.1 Lachnospiraceae bacterium
AAGTGTATCAAAAACAAGCCCGCTGCCTCTCTCTCCCGGTTCTAATATAAGATGTACTTCTGCATAATGACGAAGAGGCTCATAATGCCCCACACCCTCAACCGTATTTTCAATGGTTTCTTTGTAGACAATACTTCCCGTCCCAAAATGTACATCCACATGGAAACGGTCTGCAATCACACTTTTTAAGATTTCAATCTGAATCTCACCCATGACTTTCGCATGAATTTCTCCCGAATGATCATCCCATACAATCTGAAGTTCCGGTTCTTCTTCTTCAAGCTGCTTTAATTTTAAAAACATATCGTGGACATTCGTTCCTTCCGGAAGTTCGATCTGATAGGTCAAAACAGGTTCAAGTACCGGTTCCATACCGACACCCGTTTCCCCAAGTCCATCACCGGAACGGGTATTTAAAAGTCCGGTCACAGCACAGATTCCACCAGCTGTGACCTCTTGAGCCGTCTGAAAACCAGCACCAGAATAAATTCGAATCTGATCCACTTTTTCACCGGTTTCTAAAGGCATTTTTACTTTCAAAACGCCACCCGTTACTTTCAAATGGGTCAGACGGTTCCCCTGATCATCTCTGGAAATTTTATAAACACGAGCACCAAATGCTTCTCTATACACTGGACATTGAGCATAAGTTTCCATCCCTCGAAGAAGTTCCTCTACACCCTCCATCTTTAAAGCGGAACCAAAAAAACATGGAAATACATGACGTTTTTTGATGGCATCTGCAATATCTGTATCCTCAATCATACCTTCTTCCAGATAGGACTCCATCAAATACTCATCACACATGGCAAGGGCATCGTAGAATTCATCACCCGTTACACCAAAATCCACACAGCGCTCATCCAGCTTCTGTCCAAGTTCCTCTAAAAGTTTCTGACGATCCGTTCCATTCTGATCCATTTTATTGATAAATAAAAAAACAGGTATATGATACTGTTTTAATAAACGCCATAAAGTCTTTACATGACCCTGAACACCATCCGCTCCACTGATGACAAGAATGGCATAATCCAACACCTGCAATGTGCGTTCCATTTCTGCAGAAAAATCCACATGTCCTGGTGTATCCAATAAGGTTACATCCAGATTCTTTAATGCAAATCTGGCCTGTTTTGAAAAAATAGTAATGCCACGGCTTCGTTCCAGTGCAAAAGTATCTAAAAACGCATCTCCATGGTCTACACGACCAGGTTTTCGAATGCTTCCGCTTTTATATAAAATACTTTCAGCCAATGTGGTCTTTCCCGCATCCACATGGGCCAAAATCCCAACAACTAATTGTTTTATATTCATCTTAACAAACCCATTCTTTTTTATTATTGTTTTATATATTTTTAAAAATCATCTTTAAAACTGTCTTTGCATCCACCTATTTCAGTTCATTAAAAAATCTCAGAAATTCTTGTTCTGTTTGAATGAAGCTCTCAAATTCAAACACCGGTTGAGATTTTAATTCCGGTTTTTCTTCATAAATAGCTTCATTCATAAAATAAATAAATTCATAGTATAAAATCGCATCGTCAATATCACGAACTTGCTTAAATTCCTCATCGTTCAATGCTTCGCCAATATATTTCGTCCAGATCATATCCTGCAGCGGCTTTTCAATGGCACGATATTGCGGCATCTCCTGTTTCACCGGACGAGTCACATCCGAAAGATAAGCCTCACTGGCATCATGAAGAAGACAAGCAAACTGAACCTTTTTCGAATATCCTCTGGCTTGTGCTTCCATCATGCAGTTAATACTGTGCTGCCCAACAGAATAAAATGTCTTAAAATGTCCATTAGCACGGCACAAAAGTGATAATGCATGGGCAATGTCAATCATGTCAATAACTGCAGCATCCGGATTCAATGGGTTGATTCGAATGCCTGTATATGTACGGATAAATGTCATAAATTCACCTGAACTTTCAAAAATAATTTAATATTATTATATTCCAGATAATCTCTAAAAACAATTCATATCTTTAGCGTCATCACTTTACCTACAATCTAAAAATAATCCTCTTGAAAAACGATTACAAAATGTCTAAAATGTAAGAAACACATACAGAAAGGACTCAATGAAAATGTATAATGAAAATAAAAATATCATGATCTGTGATCATCCTTTGGTTAAACACAAAATCACCATGCTTCGCAATAAAAATACCGGAACAAATGAATTTCGCGCGATTGTGGAAGAAATCGCCATGCTTATCGGTTATGAAGCTTTAAGAGACTTAGAATTAGAAGAAGTTGAAGTTGAAACGCCGCTTGAAACAGCAATGTGCCCGGTCATTGCCGGAAGAAAACAGGCCATTGTACCAATCCTCCGTGCCGGTCTCGGTATGGTCGGCGGTCTTTTAAAACTGATGCCAGCCGCAAAAGTTGGTCATATCGGTCTCTATCGCGACGAAGAAACCTTTGAGCCACATGAATATTTCTGTAAACTTCCATCTCCAATTGAAGAACGTAAGATTTTTGTTGTGGATCCTATGCTTGCAACCGGTGGTTCTGCCATCTCAGCCATCGATTTTATCAAACAGCACGGTGGTAAAGATATCTCTTTTCTCTGTATCATTGCCGCTCCGGAAGGTCTTGAAAAACTTGCAAAAGCCCATCCGGATCTTAAAATCTTTGTCGGCAATCTTGACCGCCAGCTGAACGAGAAGGCTTACATCTGTCCGGGTCTCGGCGATGCCGGTGACCGTATCTTCGGCACAAAATAAAAAACAATAACTATTCGTATATAAAAAAGTCATTCGTTGGCATCTCTTTTCAAAAAAGCGTGATACCAACGAATGACTTTTGTTTTTATAAGCACATATTAATCTTCAAAGCTATAATCATTATCCGGAAAAATGGCATTTAATACAATACCT
>JAFOYH010000023.1 GCA_017391465.1 Lachnospiraceae bacterium
ATTTATAACAAAAACAGGCTCATTTGCCAAAGTACTTTCACTTTGACAAAGAGCCTGCCTGATTATTATTCTCTTTTTTCTTTTGTATATGTAAACGAAAATCTTTTTCGTAGTTTTCTTTAGTAATTGAATAAATCTAAATTGTTATTTACCCTTTAAATCTTTGAAACTAATTCTTTATAAACAGTGTCCAAATCATAATCTGAATCATATTTTAATATCATTTCATAAATTGGAAGAACCGTATCCTCTGTTTCTTCCAGTTCATCCGCAATTGCTGCAATTGTTTTGCCCTTACAAATCTTTTTATGAACAGCGCTGATAAGTTTTTTCTGCATTTCTATTTTTAGTATTTCAGCTTCCGCCTTTATTTCTTCAGCTTTCTCCTTTATTTCTTCAGCTTCCGCCTTTATTTCTTCAGCTTTCTCCATTTTCTGCTCAGCTTTTGCTATATCTGCCTCAGCTTTTGCTATATCTGCCTCAACTTTCTCCATTCGTTGCTCGAGCCTCCTCTTATAGCCCAGAATCGAATTTTTATCACGTAACTCTTTCATATGAAATTCGTACTCCAAACGTTTTTGTTCATCAGCACTAATATCTAATATATGATCATATGCCTTCTTAATATATGGATTCTTTTCTGCCATGCTTACCAAATCCTCCTTCTTTTCACCACTAAAAAATCTGGTCCAATGAAGAAGTTCACTTTCCGGAAGGTTCGGATTATTAACCTTTGGTAACTCAAGGATATGGATTTCTAACTTATCGCTATATAAATCATATCTGGAATCTTCCCATAAGTGAAATCTTGAATAATAGTTTTTTTCTTCGAACAGGTTAAAGTTCAAAATTCCAATATGAATACATTTTTTTAAATTCAAGTATTCTTCCCCTTCTTTAATCTGTTCTACAAACATTTTGCATAAATAAAACAACGAACGTTCCGGCCAATCTTCATAATCCATCAATTGAATTTCAATATCCACCTGAGATCCATCTGTCATTTCAACCCGAACATCCAATATACCCCATTTTTCTTTCGGATAATGTTTCTGCAAAATGGTCGGTAATAATTCTGTTTCTTCAATTTCTTCCGGTTTCTTTTCTAATATTGCGGAAAGAAAACCTTTTCGGACCTCTGAATCATTCATCAGTTCCTTAAAGCAAAAATCAACTTTTGGCAACATAATAAAATCTTCATCGTGTTTTAATGCATACCCTTGTGTTTCTGCCATACATTTTTACCTCCTCTTTTTGAGCATATTGAAACATACAAGGTATACTTATATTATAAGCAACAATCCTTGTTTTCTCAATAATCCCTTTGTACTTTTTAATTAATGAAACATGGAAATGCATTTCCGAACGGAAACTTCACACGTAGATCCATCGTGCTTGACACTTATACTATATAAATTTTTGATGATAATATCAATCCAAATCCTTCTGCTTATTTCGACATATTTTTCAGCAAATTCAGACCTTTCCTATAAATCAAAAAAAGACGTTCAAACGACAATTTCTTCATTATCGTTTAAACGCCTTCATAATTATTATTTTACTGTTATAAACTGTCCCATCATATAACCGGTTTCACCCGCAAAGGATACTTTGTACCATACAATACCGGCACTGTCCTTTGTAGCTGTTTCAATGAATACAGAGACATCCTGTTCGATAACTACGACTACTTCTGCATTGGCATCGGCACTCTTGCGTACATTAACCATTGGCTGGTTTACAATACCTTCTTTGCCAGCAACACCTTCGGTTGGCACATTCACATTGGAACCTGCGTTGCTGCCTGTATTCGCACTGTTATCGGAGCCTGCGTTAGAGCTGTCCCCGGAACCAATCGTAATAAAGTCATGTCTCATATATCCCGAACCACCGGCATGGGTAATCTTATACCATACTGTACCGGCACTGTCTTTTTCTTCACCAGTAATTGTTACGGCCGTATTCACTCTCAGACTTGTTCTTGCTGCATGATTTGTTCCTGCACCTGCACGAACATTGACAAAATCCTGATTAACCTTACCTGTCTTCTGTTCATAAGAAGGATTGGATGGTGCTGGTGTACTATCCGAAGATGATGCATCTGTAAGTGTAACATAATCGGAATGAATGTAACCTTCACCACCGGTAAATGTTACTTTATACCATGTTGCACCGGCACTGTCTTTGGATTCGCCTGTAATTGTTACAGCTGCGCCAGTATTAAAAACAGTCACAATATCATTCGATGTGCCTGCGCCTTTACGTACACGAACACTGCTGCCGTTAACTTTACCTGTTTTTTCTGTATAGCTGCTATCATCATTACCGGAATCTGCGTTATCTAATGTAATAAAATCATAGCGCATATAACCTTCGCCGCCAGTATACTTAATCTTATACCATGTTGTTCCGCTGCCGTCTTTCGCTTCACCGACGATCGTAACAGCCGCATTTCTGGAAAGGTTTCCAACAACTCGATGATTTGTACCGGCACCACTTCGAACATTCACAGAGTTTGTATTTACTTTACCTGACTTCTGTTCAGTGTTTGTATTCTGATCATTACCACCTTCGTCACCATCTTTGATATCGATAAAGTCATGACGCATGTAACCTTCTCCGCCGGCATACTTAATCTTATACCAAACAACGCCGGAGTTATCTTTCGCTTCACCGATAATTGTTACAGCGGTGTTCTTGCGAAGACTTGTCTTTGCTGCATGGTTCGTTCCCGCACCAGCACGAACATTAATCCAATCATCATTAACAACACCATTCTTGGATTCTGAATAATCGTCTGCTGCTGTATCATCATCGGTAATTGTAATGTACTGGGCAACCATATAACCTTCGCCGCCATCATACTTCACTTTATACCACTTCGTTCCATCACTTGTCTTTGCCTCACCAAGAACCGTTACTTTCATATTCAAAGAAAGTGTTGCTGCTGTCGCCTGATTATATCCGGCACCTTTACGTACATAAACAGCCGCCACATTCACCTTACCTGGTTTGGACTGACTATAGATAGTTTCATCCGGTTTTTCTTCATCGGACAACTGAACATATTCCGAAAGGATATAACCAATCTTATCGTTATATTTTACTTTATACCATACCTGACCACGGCTGTCTTTTGCCGATTCATATACGGTAATATCTGCATTCTGTACGGCCACAGTAACAACATCGTATGCTGTTCCTGCACCACTTCGAACATTCACATAACTTCCCGTAACTTTCGCAGGTTTACCTGTGCCTTCAACTTTATCTGTATTCACATCAATATAAGCACCATAAACATATCCAACCAAACCGTTCACGGAAATACGATACCACAGACTTCCGGAGCTGTCTTTACCTTTACCTGTAATATGAACTTCAGCACCATCTTTAAGAGTCACTCTGTTGCCGGAACCATCTTTTAAGTATCCTTTATCTGTACCTAAACCTTCACGGACATTCAGATAAGATGCACCAACATCAACTGTACCCATAACGTTGTAATCTTCTACATTCACGTTCACATTGTCATCGTTACCGTTGTCAATATTACCCTGTCCGGTACCTGTGGATGTAAATGTTGCCATGCTTGTAATGCCGGCATCATTATAACTTCCAAACAGGGATGTATAAGAATATCCAGGGTCAAAGATGTAAACATTCCCTTCATCATCGGCATAATTTACTGCGACCCAGTGTGCATTATGACCAACGGAAACAACGACATACTGTCCCGCATCCAGATAACGTTTAATCTTCGCTGCTTTATCGTAACGACTTCCTTCAAGCTTTACACTGTAGTTTGCCAAACGGAAACCACTCACTGCACCATTCACCTGTGCCCAGTACAATTCACTGTTCCCGGTAAAACCGTTATTATTCGCCAAATATGTACAAAGTTTTCCAGGATCAACACCATTCTCGTCTGCAGCACCGGAGTGTACCATCAGCATAGCAATAGCTGTAACAAGACATCCGGAAGCTGCCATGGTATCACCACCCGCACCTAATGTCTTACTTCTCCAACGACTGTCATACTGTTTCCAGTTTTTGTATTCACCCGTTGCAGCTTTTAAAGTTGCACGGTCCTCTACGGCCTCTATGGAAGCCTTTGGACCTGTATATTCACTCGCCAAAACACTCATCGGTGAAACAGCTAATGATAAAGAAGTCATAAAAAGTATGAGTTTTTTATTCATATCTAAAGTTCCTTCCAAATTTAATCTCATAATGTGTCCAATATATAATAACACACATGTTTTAAATTTTGAACCCCTTTTGTAACATTTTATTAATTTTTTAGACACAAATCATACACAAAAAGTCGCATTTCAGGTTCATCTTTTAAAATTTTGTTGAACTTTTTAAACCCAATGTGCTCTGCAAACTGAATCGATCGACAATTTTCCTCATGTACCTTAATAACAACTCTTGGTGCTTCCAGTTCTTCCTCGGCATAATTTATGATCGCTCGAACAGCCTCTGCAGCATATCCCTGACCTTCATAAGGTCTGGAAATCATATAACCCAATTCATATTCACCCTCATCAGCAATAAACATGACATGAAGACCGCAGCGGCCAATGAGCTCTCCCGTCTCTTTTAGACATACCGCCCATAGGCCAAAGCCGTAAAATCCATAGATGTAATGAATATAATTTTTTAAAATCACCAGTTCTTCATCCGGATCTTCCGATAACGGATCAATGTATCTGGTATCACTTTCTTCATATAAACGATAGAGCCCCGCCAGATCCTCCGGGACAAATTCCCGGAGAATCAGACGAGGCGTCTCCAATATAATATTCGCCATATTATAATCCTTTTCTTATTTTCCCTGTTCATCCATATAATATAAACGGTTCAATGCGCTGAAAATAGCACGGAAGGAGGAACGGTTGATGTTGGAACTAATACCTACACCATAAGCAGCTTTACCTGTCTTATTATCCACAATGGCAATATAACTTGCCGCCTGAGAATCAGAACCAACCGTAAGCGCATGTTCCTGATACATTGTCAGACGTGTATCAAAACCGCCTTTATCGTTAAGTGCCTGTTTAAAGGCATCAATTGGACCATTACCATAACCGACAACCACTTTTTCAACTCCGTGATCCGTATATGTCACTGCAATACGTGTATCGAATTCGCCGCCTTCATCACTAATATCCGTAATACGGGCTTTGCGGAAGTGTAATGGTTCTTTCGCTTCGATATACATCTTGCGGAAAGTCTCCATAATCTGTTCCGGAGATACTTCGCCCTGAACTTCGGATATCTTCTGAATGGTATCGGCAATCTCTTTATGCATTTCTTTTGGAAGTTTAAATCCATAATACTGATCGAGAATAAATGCCACGCCGCCTTTGCCGGACTGACTGTTGATACGTACTAATGGTTCATATTCACGACCAACATCGGATGGGTCGATTGGTAAATATGGAACTTCCCAGATTCTGGAACGACGTTCGTGAAGCGCCTGCATACCTTTGCTGATGGCATCCTGATGAGAACCGGAAAATGCTGTAAATACAAGTTTTCCAGCGTATGGATGTCTTGGAGGCACCGGCATCTTGTTGCATCGTTCAACCACTTCTATGATCTCATTGACATTTTCAATGTTTAACTCCGGATTGATTCCCTGAGAAAACATATTATATGCCACATTCAAAAGGTCCACGTTACCTGTACGTTCACCGTTGCCAAACAATGTACCTTCCACACGGTCTGCACCTGCAAGAAGTGCAAGTTCTGTAGCTGCCACCCCGCAGCCACGGTCATTGTGCGGATGGATACTTAAAATAATCTTTTCACGTTCGGTAAAATGTGTACTCATCCATTCAATCTGGTCTGCATATACGTTTGGTGTATTCATCTCTACAGTTGCAGGAAGATTAAAAATAATCGGACGCTCTACGGTTGGCTGCCATACTTCTTTAACCGCTTCACATACTTCCAACGCAAAATCCATCTCTGTACCGGTAAAACTTTCCGGTGAATATTCTAACCAGATATTACCATCAAAGTTTTTGGCACCTTCTTTAACCATCTGAGTTCCTTCAATAGCAATCTGTTTAATCGCTTCTCTGTCCATATGGAATACCACATCTCTCTGAAGTGTGGATGTGGAATTGTAAATATGAAAAACAACGTTTTTAATTCCCTGAATGGCTTCAAATGTCTTGTCGATCAGATGCTGACGACACTGACACAACACCTGAACACGCACGTCATCCGGAATCATGTTGCGATCAACCAATGTACGGAGGAAATCATACTCCAACTGGGATGCGGATGGAAAACCAATCTCGATTTCTTTAAATCCCAATTTTACCAGAAGATTGAAAAACTCCAGTTTTTCTTCAACAACCATCGGCTCAATCAGCGCCTGGTTACCATCACGCAAGTCAACACTACACCAGATCGGTGCTTTTTCAATCTCTTTATTTGGCCATTGACGTTCGTTGTAACTCAAAACGGGTACACGTTTATATCTCTGATAATTTAACATAATGTCATTCCTCCTGTTTTCTGTTGTTTTTTATAGTATCACATTAAAGTGATAAATGTCAAAAAAAGGTGTTACCAAAGGCAACACCTTTAAATACACTTAAACTTCGAATTAACTCAGGCCACTCCGGTTTCGATGACTTTCTTCATAGCTTCCAATGCAACTACCTCGTCTTCGCCGTCACAGCATAATTCGATAACATCACCATACTTGACGCCAGCACCAAGAACACTTAACACGCTCTTTGCATTTGCTGTACTTCCCTTGGCACCAAATGTGATGAGTGATTTAAATCTCATTGCCTCTTTACAAAACATTCCAGCGGAACGTAGGTGTAGCCCTTTTGGATTCATGATTGTGATTTTATCGCTTACCATATAACTTTTCTCTCCCTCATTTTTCCGAACACTAAGATGTTACCATTTTTTACATCGTATGGCAATAGTTTTTTTCGTTCGAAGCCATTTTTGTATTTTTTAAAATACAATTATTTTTCATCAATACGAATCTTGACTGAGATATCGGATGTCAATTGAACACGCTGACTTGTTTCGAGTTTCAGATTCAATGTATGATTCCCTGGTTCAAGCCCCGTGACATCTAAAATAAAATCAAGTTTTGTATCATCCAGAATTTCAAGATCTGTTGATAATCCGGATAAAGCATACGTAATTGATGTGTCACCACTCACTGAATATTTATAATCAGAGTTTTTCCCTTTAAGTTCAATCGCATCAAACTCTACCGTACCGGACTTCTGATCATACGGTGCCACGCGTACAGCCAGTTTAACATTTCGATTTTCTTCCGGATTCACAATAGAAACGCCTCTGTCTTTGACGATGGATTCCAGATCCGCTTCATATTCAACACCTTCTGTCAGATCATAAGCAACATAATCATCAAGAACGACCTTGGAAATGGCATTCAACGCCTCCTCACTGCCTGCAACCTGAATCTCAGATGGTGTATAATCCTTAGATTCAATACCATAACCATCCGCAGCTGTGACATCAATGTTCCACTCTACCGGAACCGTCTTCGTATCTAATAATGTAACATTAACCGTTAAACTATCTACACTGAACAGGATATCTGTTGTATCAATGATATCTCCGTTGGAATCATAAACAATCGGTTCAACCACATGGGATGAATCTTCCGAACTGCCCGATACATTGACCACTGCATACACACTGGCAATACGATCAATCGTTGTCTTTGCACCTTCCATACGGATCATATTTGGCTCAACGGTTATGGTTCCCAGTGCTTTTCCTGTAATCACAGAACCTTCCGCCTTTGTGGAAACCACTTTATCCACACTGGCCAGTTCCTCAATACTCACCTGCATCATGGTATTCGCACCTTTTGTGATCTCTACATGATTGGTGTGGTGAAGCACAGAAACTTCGATTGGAATCGCACCTGTGAACGAAAGATTCGCAAAGTCGGCAACGGCTTTAAAATCTTCCGCTGTCAGATCACTGAGAATCGATTGACGGGCACGTACCGTAATAGCCACTGTATTTCCGGAAGTAACCTCATAGGTTTTATCACTTTCGCGTACCAGTTCTTCGTTAATCTTTGTCACCGGAACGGTAAAATTCTTCGTAGTCTCCGGATCCTCAATAGAAGCAATCACTAACCAGAACAGAATGGCCAATACAAAAGATATGATTTTCATACTGAAATTATTCGTCAGTCTTTTTTTCATTCTTCAGAATTCTCCTCCATGGTACTTTATGTTTTGGTGCTTCCTGTTTTTTGAGTAAATTGGTCAGTCGCTCTTTAAGTTCATCCTGATTCAATCCTCTAAAAAGCATACCGTCATGGGCAACTGAAATCATCCCGGTCTCTTCGGACACGATCAGAGTCACACTATCGGACACTTCACTGATACCCACACCGGCACGGTGTCGCGTACCCAGCTCTTTACTTAAAAGCATATTATCCGATAACGGAAGATAGCAGGTCGCCGCTACAACACGGTTATCACGAATAAATACCGCCCCATCATGCAGCGGCGTATTGTGTTCAAAAATATTAATAAGCAGCTGACTGCTGACAAGCGAATCTAAAAAGATGCCTGTACGCTCATATTCACTCAGACGTACATCCTGTTCAATAACAATCAATGCACCGGTTTTTGTTCTGGACATCTCCATACAGGCTTTAATGATCTCCATCACGGTCTTTTCCTGTGTTTTTGCCGTATGCACCAGATCTTCACTGACACCGGCAATATTGAACACGGATGCCAGAATATTCTTTCGACCCAGCTGTTCCAATGCACGTCGGATTTCCGGCTGAAACAAAACAAAAATCGAAATAATGATCACACTGATCAGGTTCTGGAACAACCAGAGAATGGTTGTCATTTTAAAGAAGTAAGCAACCAGCACGAAAGCAAAAATCACAAGCAACCCTTTAAGTAATGTCCATGCCCGACTATCGCGTATCCATATTAAGATATAATAAATCAATACCGAAATAATCAAAATCTCAATAATATTGATCGGACGAATCGTTGGAACAAAAAAAATCAATCGGTTCCACCAATTTAATAATACTTCCATGCTGCACCTCCTTCTTTATAAATTATATTTCATAATTAATCCATTGAATCTAAATCATCAAAATCAAAACCATCAAAGGATAACTCATCAAAATCACTGACAACCGCTTTTTTCTTTGCAGGTTCCACTTTTTTTGGGGCTTCAAACACCTGCGTTTCCTGAACCGGCGGCTGGTCATCAAACTGACGCATCACCGTCTGTTCTACAACAGTATCCGCAGCATTCTGAATTTCTTCCTCCTGTTTTTTTGCCTTTTTTGATTTCTTTTCTTTTTTAGGCTTTTCTTCTTTTTCGCTAAAACTCTTCACTTTACGTTCAGCCTGTGTCACCTGAATCTTAGGAACCGCTTTCACATAATAGTAATAATCATCGTCCTCAAACTGTAAATATTCTTTATGTGCATAGTCCAGTGTACAACCCATAAACTGAATGAATGCTGCCAAAAGACCGCCAATAAGGGATCCAACAACAACCATTCCGATAGAAATAGCGTCAACATCCGCACCCATAACTGCTAATCCTGCAACATTGATAATTGTTCCTGCTGCAATAGCAATATACCAGGAATAATTCACGGACAAACGGGAAATCGCATAAACAACAACAATGACAATTGTAAATACAACGATGTATGCAATCATCTCTTTATCTGCAAGCAAATGATCAAAAATATACTGATAACTTGTCATAATTCCCTGAACATCCATGCCGGGATCTCCCAGACTTGCTGCATCTTTTAAATACTCAAGGACTTTGACAAAAATCACACCAAAAGCCACCGGAATCGCAGCAAACGGATGAAAAGCCATCGCCCCGATCAGTGGAATCATAAAATGCAGATTAAACTGAGCCAGCACCGGATATAAAACAATTAATATCCCCTGATCTGGTGCAAATTTTAAATAAATCAAATAAAACAATGCAAATACAATCAACGCAATAATCGATAACACTGCGGACAGCTTGTATAAATGCAGTACAACCACAACCGCAAACACCAGTACAAAAACGGATACCGGTACAATCGCACAGATTGCAGATAAAAATAATGTTGGTATCATCCCTGTCAGAGATTCCATATAACCAAGTTCTGTATTCACAAAATTAAAAGCAAAGTATGCCAAAATAAATTTTGCAACAATCTTTACAAAGACTTCAAAATTCTTGTAAAGGTCCACCATCTTTTCTTTTACAACCAATAAACTCGTCATTACTTTTCTTCCTCCATCTCGTTATTCATCGATTTCAACGTCTGTAAATCTTTGTAATACCAAAGTACTCTCTTATGTGCATCTGCATACTTCCATGCGTAGAAAATCACACTGATCAAAGCAAAAATCACCATAACAATGGCATAGATGATTAAAACCCCTTTGCCAAGTGCCATCAAATCCATCGTCACAATGTTCTCCATATAGTATTCTGCATTCACAATCATATACAGCCCCATACAGAGCACAAATCCAATGGTAGCACCAATTAATGTTTTTAACGTATTCAATCGAATATAATCGCCCTGAAAATAATGATGGATGGCAATATCCTCTTTACCTTCCGCCTTTTCATACATCGCACATCGACTCATAATGCGAATTTTATCTTCATTGAGCATAGAAACACCTCACATTTTTCTGTCTTTTAAGCCTAATACGGCATTATTTGAATATTATATCATACAGAAAAACAAAAGTCACCCCTAAAACTGTTCGAGAGGATTCCACCGTTTGCGCACATAACAGATCATATAAAACACAAACAGCAACATATTATGTGCAATCATACAGGCCCATGCGGATATTAAACCCATACCTAAATACTGTGTTGTTACGAATGTACACACAATGCGAACGCCCCACATACCGATAATATTATAAATAAAAGGCTCTTTTGTCTTACCAACACCCTGCATCATACCTTCGACGATAATTGAAAATCCATAAAATGGTTCGGACACGGCAACCATACGAAGCACTGTAATCCCAAGAGCAATGACTTCTTCACTCTTAGAAAAAAAAGATACAAGATTTGGTGCCAAAACAAATAAACCGGCGCCCGACACAATCATAAGAATAATTTCAATGGGTATAAACATGCGTGCCAGTTCCTTCATTCGCTGTTTGTCTTTGGCTCCGTAAGCATTTCCCGCCAATGTAGCCGCCGCCGTCTGCATGCCATATCCCGGAATATAAAATGCAGATTCGACCGTATTGGCAATAGTATGCGCCGCTGTTGCCACTTCCCCAACTGAATTAATCAACGATGCAAAAGCAACATATCCAAACGATGTGGCAAAACGCTGCAGCATATTTGGAAATGCCACTTTAAGACAAGGTTTTAAAATTTCCATATCCGGTCTGAGACTTTCTCCTTTTGGCGAGAGCATCGGATGTTTTAATATCACAATCGTCATACAAATGCCTCCAAAAACAAAGGATATCGCACTTGCAATGGCTGCTCCCGCGACACCTAGTCCAGCCCCAGGTATGATCCATGTGTTTCCTGCCAGTATATAAGATTGTGTAGGATAAATAAGCAGAAAATTCAATACAATGTTCATGATGTTGACAAAAATCCCTATCTTCATCGGTGACTTTGTATCACCTGCCGCACGTAATACCGTTCCAAAAACAATGGTCGCTGTACGGAACAACATCGGTGCATACAGTATAAGAAAATACTGAGATGTAAGTGTCCGAATCTCCGGATCTACCTGCATCCAGACCGGAATCTGTCCACTGAGTCCTACCGTTGCTGCTGTAAAAAAAAGACCGACGAGCAGAACTATGAAACCCGCCTGTGCAACGGCACGTTTCACGAGATGTTTTTCTCCGGCACCGCAGGCCTTCGCAATAAATGCAAGAAATCCAATACTTAAGGCCGAAATAGAACTGCTCACAAGCCAGTTAATAGTTGTTGTTGCTCCTACCGCTGCGGTGGCAGCCGTTCCGAGAGTTCCAACCATCGCTGTATCAATATACTGAACTGCTGTCTGCATGAGCTGTTCAAGCATGGTTGGCCATGCCAGACTTAAGATGATCCAAACCATTTCTTTATTTATGTTGATTGAACCCGAATATCTTTTTATACCCTGGATATTATTCTTCTTTTGCATGTCACAAACTCCTGATAGATACATTTCAACTTATTTTACCATCCGGTCACTGGATGTGCAATTGGTGAATTCGCCTCTTTATTTGGTCAGATATTATCCCCGGTTTATCGTTCTTTTGTGTGTACAATAGTTGCAAATTTATCAACAAGTAAAAAAATATATTGACTGGATACAGAATATATGCTACATTCTATGTGTACAAAACATATATAAATTCTTCGGGGCAGGGCGTAATTCCCTACCGGCGGTGACAGTCCGCGACCCACATGATGTGGCTGATTTGGTGAAACTCCAAAACCGACAGTTAAAGTCTGGATGAGAGAAGAAATGTATGAGTCATGAATTTTATTTCTGACGCATGTTTATATTTTCGCGTATCGATGCCCCTGTGTATGGCATCGATTTTTTATTTTGCGAAGAAATTTTTATAAACACATACCTTTCCGGGGAATTTACTTAAATCATTATTACTTCAAAGCTCGAAAGGAGAAACTCGAAATGAAAAACAAATGGTCTACACAACAATTGGTACTTACAGGTATGCTGGCAGCCGTTGCCGGTGTTCTCATGTCATTGGAATTCTCTATTCCAATGATGCCCCCATTCTATAAAATCGATTTTAGTGACGTACCTTCCGTTATCGCACTTTTCTCTATGGGACCAGCTTCCGCAGTATGCGTGGAAGTGATTAAGATTTTAATCAAATTATTTACCGTTGGTACAAACAGTATGTACGTTGGTGAATTTGCCAACCTCATCGGCATTATCCTTTATATCTTCCCAACATGGATGATTTACAAAAAACTTGGTCAAACTAAAAAATCTGCCCGTATTGCTTTAATTGCCGATCTTCCGATCCGAATTGCCATGTCCTGCTTCACAAATGCATGCATTACACTTCCAATGTATGCAACAGCGATGGGCGTTTCTTTAGACGAAGTTGTTCGCATGGTTGCTTCTGTAAATCCAGCGATCACAAACCTCACAACATTTATCATTTTGGCAACGATTCCATTCAACTTCATTAAAGTTGGTTTGAACTTTGTTGTTGGACACTTATTATACGAAAGATTACACGCTGCAAATGTTGTAAGAAAGGTGGCATAATCTATGCTTAGAAATTATCGTGATTTGACCCGCCTTGAGATGGAGCAGGTCGATAAGGAAAATACCATCGTTCTTATCCCTGTAGGCGCTTTAGAACAACACGGGAATCAGGCACCACTCGGAACCGATGACATCATCGCGGAAGCTATGGTGGAATATCTCGGACGTGCTTTAGAAGAAGCCGGTGAACCCGACTTTCCGATGCTCGTATTTCCGGTCATTCCTGTGGGATTAAGCACCGAACATCGTAATTTCTGCGGTTCCATCACATTACGTCCCGACACTTACTATCATTTGCTTTATGATATCTGCGTCAGCCTGGCACACCATGGATTCAAAAAAATCGCCTTTTTAATCTGCCATGGCGGCAACGCTCCAATCATTCAGATTTTAAGCCGCGAACTTCGCAGTGAATTGGGAATTTCCCCATTCTTCCTTTCCTCCGGTGCTTTTGGGCATCCGGACGTTCAGGCTACGATTTCCGAAGGCAACATCTGGGATTTCCATGGTGGAGAGATGGAAACATCCATGGTTATGGCCGTTGATGAGAGCCTTGTTAAACTCGAAACATCTGAAGCCGGTATTCCGGTATCCTTTGAACATAATAAAGCCCTTCTGCCATATGGCGCCGTTTCCATTGGCTGGGTTTCCGAAGACTGGAAAACCAAAGAAGGCAAGCCAATCGGCATTGGCGGCGATCCATCGGGTGCCACAGCCGAAAAAGGACGAATCATTTTAGAAACCAGTGCCCGCGTTCTGATTCCGGGATTACTTGAGATTCGTGACTGGAAAGTATGATAATCAATTATTTTAATTCTACCTCTTTAAA
>JAFOYH010000002.1 GCA_017391465.1 Lachnospiraceae bacterium
CGTAGGCAGCCTTTGCATCTAGAGTTGCGGTCAAGTTCAGTTCCTTTTCCGCAAGGTATTTCTCAATATAATCATCCTGAATCGGAGATTTTCGGTTGTTAATCATATCAACCTTCTCCGAAACAATATCAATTGCAGTTACCTGATGATGCTGAGAAAGCAATGTAGCAATAGACAGTCCAACATAACCGGTTCCTGCAACAGCAATCTTGTGTTTTTTCATAGCATTTACTCCTCTGGTTCCTTTCAGACCACTTCGTACTCAACTTGATCTATTAAGCCGCCCCATCTTTTTTAACAACAACAAGTACAGTCTTACACAGAATTCTGAAATCGCTTGCCAGGCTCCATTCACGAATATACTTCGTATCCAGCTTAACGACCTCTTCAAAATCTGTAATACTGCTGCGTCCGCTCACCTGCCAGAGTCCGGTAATTCCAGGCTTAATTGCAAGTCTCGCACGATGGTGCATCTGGTATTTTTCCCATTCATCCACTGTCGGCGGACGTGTGCCCACAAGGCTCATATCCCCTTTAAGTACATTGATAAACTGTGGAAATTCATCAATGGATGTTTTTCGAATAAAGTTTCCAAGACCCTTGCCCGGTCCTTTTTCACTGCCGATGATTCGTGGATCGTAATCCATCTTAAACATCATGCCGTCTTTGACTTTATTCTGAGCCATCAGCTCTTTTTTACGTTCCTCTGCATCCATATACATGCTTCGGAATTTATAAATTTCAAATTTCTTACCATTTTTTCCAATACGCATCTGTTTAAAGAAGATTGGTCCTGGCGATTTTATGTAGATGAGTGGTCCAACCAGGATCACAAGCAAAAGTGTGATCATACAGCCAACGATACCACCCATGATGTCCACTGCACGTTTCACAAAAGCCTGACGGATTGTGATCATATTAACGCCCATAGAGAGAACTGTATAGGAACCGATGTTTTCTACATGCTGACGCTGCAGCTGCGTATCTGTCAGTTTCACCAGGGACCAGTGCACGGTTATCCCCATTTCTACAAAAGAATTTGTCACTTCTTCACGCAAAGATGCAGAGTTCAATCGATCAACGAATACTTCATCGGCCCATTCACGGCATACATAATCAAACATCGTGTCTTTATTCGCCACAACAGGAATCCCTCCGATGGACTGACCCACCATATCCTCATCAATTAAGATAACTCCACGAATATCCAGACGTTCATAATTGTTATCCATCAAATCGTTTATAAGTTTTTCTGCTCGACTTTTCGTTGATACAACAAACATGGATCGTTTGCCGCTGCCCACGCGTTTAACCTTGTCCAAATAAAGTTTCCAGGCAAGACGCGTACAATAACTCAGCAGAAAATAAATACCTCCAGTTAATATCACAACGGCGCGTGAATAAGCATTTCCCATTTGGAATGCGAACAGATAAAACACTGACAACAGGATAATTGATCCTGCGTGTTTGAGTGTCAAAATAAATTCCTGAAAATAGCCTCTGTGCAGCACGCCACTGAAAGATTCCCAAAAAAACATCACGAAGATGTCTAAGAGCAAAAGCACAACTGCCATGTTTCGATAAAGGACGTCTGCAAACAGGTTCTTTATACCATTTCTTAAAAAATATGCACTAATAAATGCAATTTCCAGGCTGATCATGTCAATAATTAAAAAGTCTAAATGTTTTAACCAGCCACTTTGTGATTTCCTATACATATGTACCTTCCTAACCAGCTCATCTTTTCGTTGTGTAACTCAGGTGGCGGGAACTCCGTCATCTATAAGTTTTATTCATTGACAATGGACTCCATAACTGCACGGCATGCTTCAAGGTCTGGCACAAGTACAGACATGCCATCAATACTCTGAGAAGAGTACCCTGCATCTTCCGGTATGTTATGGTTTTCGAATTCTGTAACTCCCATATCCAATGCTTCCGCCATAAGATTCAAAAGATCTTCATCCGTAAGATTGGTATTTAACAACTCAAATGTTTTGTCTAAAACATCCAGCATTTTCATCGTGCCCATGTCTTTTACGTTATTAAAAACGGTTTGCAAAACGGTTCTCTGACGCTGCGTACGTTCAAAGTCCGCATCCCCCACATAGCGGATACGGCAGTAGGACAATGTCTGAATACCGTTCAAACGCTGTAATCCACTGTTTGTTACATAATGATCACTTGCATTTTCACCAAGATGTTTTGCAACTTCACCGACATAGTCATTTAACACAGGGATTTCTTCTTCTTTAACATCAATCTCAACACCGCCGATTTCATCCATGATTTCGACAAAATCATAGAAGTCCACTTCCACAACACCATCGATCTTCACACCAAAGTTGTGCATGAATGTTTCATTCATCAGTTCAATACCGCCAAAAACATAGGCTGCATTTAAACGGTTGCTTCCCCATCCAGGAATTTCAACATAGGTGTCTCGCATAAAAGATGTCAGATCAATGGTCTGTTCCACACGATCGAGTGTCACTAAAATCATAGAATCCGAACGCTGGCGTTCACTGTCATTCTGACGACGGTCCTGTCCAACGAGCATGATGTTGACAATATTCTGATCGGCTGCCACGCGCACAAGTTCCATCTCTGTTTCTAATTCTGTTTCGCTTTCTGTTTCCACAGTTTGACTTTCTGTTTCAGCTGCTTTGCTTTCTTCTTTTTTAGAGCATCCCAAACCGAATGCCATGGAACCGCAGATTGCTAAAGTTAAGAGCATGTATTTGAAATTTTTCTTCATCATATCCACCCCTATCTTGCCTTTGCTGTTTTTGATTTGCGTTCTTTTTTCTGTGGCTTGTCTTTATTCATACCGCTCATCTTTGGAATAGATGCAAGTGTATTCAGTTCAAGATATTTAGCAATATCTTCTTCGGTTTTAATACGGTCATCCAACATGAAATTAATAAAGATAACCCCCATCACGAGAATTACACCAACCATACCGCCAAGAACTGTATTCTTAAGCGTGCTTGGGGATACCGGTTCATCCGTAACAATCGCTTCTTCAACAACATTTGGCTTATCTGTGTTCATAACTTCTGCCACACGATCGGATGTCACTTCCGCCATCGCATTGGCCAAAGTACACGCCATCACAGGATCTGCATCCTGTACCGCAATCTTAAGAATCTGTGTATTTGCAGGGTTACTTACGATAACTTTTTCAACCATTTCTTCATAAGTAAGATCCAGTTTTTCTTCTTTAATGACTTTTTCCACAACCGGGCGGCTCTTTACAAGGACCATAAAGTCATCTGTCATCTGACTACCCAACTGAATGTCCAGCGCAGATGTAATCGCATTGGACTTCGATAAAAGATAAATCATAGATGATGATTCATACATTGGTGTGATAAACATTTTTGTTCCAATAAATGCAAGTGCAGCGCAGATGATGCCCACACCAATAATAAGCCATGCTTTCTTAAGGAACACGTGGAAGAGCTCCATCAAATCAATTTCAATTTCGTCATCTCTATACTGTTCGTTCATCGCTTCCCCTCCTTAGTCCTGTAAATATTTATCGACATCATGGCCGTAGTATTTTCCATAATATTTGCCGTATGTACTGTCTTTCATATCAACTTTGTTCATGATGACACCAAGCAATGGACATTTGGCCATCTTAAGCTGATCCACAACCTTTTTAGCAAAACGGCGGCTGATCTGGTTAGCACTTAAAACCAACACGGATCCATCACATTCATTGGCTATAATTGCTGCATCAATAACACTGCCGAGCGGCGGTGTGTCAACGATAATATAGTCATAGACTTCTTTTAATTTATTCATTACAAGACCAAAGTTTTTACTTCCCAGAAGCTCCGATGGATTTGGAGGTACTTTGCCGGCAAAGATGATGTGCATATTGGATACGTTTGTTGAACACACAACATCGCCAAAAGCTGCCTGCCCTGAGAGGTAATGACTAAGGCCACGCACTGCTCCCTGAACACGGCATCTGGAAATAAGAACAGATTTACGCATATCTGCATCAATGAATAGGACGCGTTTACCGGAATCTGCCAAAGACTTGGCAAGGTTTAAACTGGTTGTTGTTTTACCTTCCGCTGGTGTACAGCTTGTAATTGCAATGCTTTTAACGTCGCTTCCACAGAACTGAAGATTGGCACGGAGTGTTTTGTAAGCTTCGCTTCCTCTTCGGTCAATCGGTGGAATACTGATAGTGATTTGCTGCATGATGTTCCCCTTTCTTCTCATAACATCGTTCTATTTGATAACTTGTCTATAATCTTCTATTATTTATGGTTCAAAAAATGTATCCGTCAGAATATAATTCTGATTCTCTGACACAAGTCTTTCTGCATAAGATTTGCCGTAGCGTTTCGCAATGTGCTGATAGGCTTTTTGAATGACTGGTATACGTTTTTTCGTATCATGACCATCACTGGCAATAAAATGAATCCATTCGTACTTTAAAAGCTTTTTTGTGCAGCTCTTACACTGCCATCCATTCTCTCCGGTAATACTTCGCGCATTGACCTGAATATAAACACCCATATGAACCAGTTCTTCGATATAGTCCACATTGGCCGCAAGACGATTGCAGCGTTCTGCATGGGCTAAAATCGGCCAGTATCCTGCCATCTGAATAGCCTGAAGTCCATCTCGGATACGCGAATATTCCTCTTCCGGTTCAAACTCCACAAGTGCATAACGACTGCCTGCCAATGTAAATGCCGCACC
>JAFOYH010000125.1 GCA_017391465.1 Lachnospiraceae bacterium
TCGAATCCGATGGCTATTGAGGCAGGGCTTCGTATTTATAATGGAAAGCCTATCGTAAATTCGGTGAATGGTGAAGATGAAGTTCTTGAAAAGATTCTTCCATTGGTAAAAAAATATGGTGCGGCTGTGGTTGGATTGACTTTGGATGAAAATGGTATACCATTAACTGCAGAAGAACGCTATTTTGTGGCAGAAAAGATTGTGCGCAAAGCAGAAAGCTTTGGAATTGCAAGAGAAGATGTGTATATTGACTGCTTAACTTTGACGGCATCCGCTCAGCAAAAAGAAGTGGCAGAAACATTGAAAGCCATGCAGATGGTGAAAGAAAAGCTGGGTGTAAAGACTGTTCTTGGTGTGTCCAATATTTCTTTTGGGCTTCCAAAACGCGAACAGGTTAATGTTGCATTTTTAACATTGGCATTGGCCCATGGGCTGGATCTTCCGATCATTAATCCGAATGTTTCCGCCATGGTGGCTGCCATTGACTGTTTTAATGTGTTATATAATCAGGATCAAGGTTCTAAGTATTATGTGGATAAATACAGTAAGATTGTGGAAGCTGAAAAAAATGCGGAAGTTGTTAAACCGATAAAAAAAGCAGAAGATACAAAGAGTTTAAGTTATGCGGTTGTCAATGGCATTCGTGAGTATGCAAAGGATGCAACGAAAGAACTTTTAAAGACAAAGGATGCCATGGAGATTGTTAATGAAATTCTTATTCCTGCTTTGGATCAGGTAGGAAATGATTTTGAAAATGGAAAATTGTTCTTGCCACAGTTGATTCAGGCGGCAACAACAGCTCAGGAAGCTTTTGAAGTTATTAAAGAAATAATGGCCGAAAACAAAGGCGATACAGAAACGGTTTCTAAGGGAAAAGTTATTATTGCAACAGTTAAAGGGGATATTCATGATATTGGCAAGAATATTGTGAAAGTTGTCATGGAAAACTACGGATATGATATCTTGGATCTTGGTAAAGACGTTCCGGTAGAAAAAGTGGTTTCGGAAGTGAAGCGTACAGGGGCGAAACTGGTTGGTTTAAGTGCACTTATGACAACAACCGTCGTTCATATGGAAGCAACAATTGCAGCACTGCGTGAGGCGGGATGTGACTGTAAGATTATGGTCGGTGGAGCCGTTCTCACTGAGGATTATGCCAAACAGATTGGTGCGGATTTTTATGCAAAAGATGCGAAGCAATCCGTTGATATTGCCAAAAAAGTGTTGGGATCGTTGTAAAAAATAACGAAGTTTCTTATTTAGAGCGAAAAATGTTCGATACAAGATGTTGTGTCGAGCATTTTTTTAGGCACGTTATTTTAAATGTTCTGTCTAGCTTTTTCCTGGGGGTAATGCTATAATGACGTAAGATTTAATGGGGAGTAAAATTTAAGGAAGGGGTATTGCGAATGATTATCATAAAGCGTGACGGGCGTGAAGCGAATTATGACAGACGTAAAATAATTACAGCGATTAAAAAAGCGAATAATGAAGTTCCCCCGGAAGAACGTGTAACGGACGAAGTGGTCAATGATATTGTAGAATATATTGAAACGCGTCGTCGTAAACGTATGTTAGTGGAAGATATTCAGGATATTATTGAACAGAAATTAATGGCCGACGGTAAATATGAGTTGGCAAAAACATATATCATTTATCGTTATCAGCGTGAATTGGTTCGAAAAGCGAATACGACAGACGATTCGATTTTAAGTCTGATTAAGAATAGTAATAAAGATGTGATGGAGGAAAACTCGAATAAGAATGCAGTGGCAGTTTCGACGCAGAGAGACCTTATTGCAGGGGAAGTATCAAAGGACTTGACGAAACGTATGCTGCTTCCGGAAAAGATTTCCAAGGCACATGAAGAAGGCGTTCTTCATTTTCATGATGCGGATTATTTTATCCAGCCAATCTTTAATTGTTGTTTGATCAATATTAAAGATATGTTGGATAATGGCACAGTCATGTATGGGAAATTGATTGAAAGTCCGAAGAGTTTTCAGGTTGCATGTATTGTAACGACACAGATTATTTCAGCCGTTGCCAGCAGTCAGTATGGGGGACAGTCTGTTGATATCAAGCATCTTGGAAAATATCTGAGAATCAGTTATGAAAAGTTTAAACGCCAGATTACAGAGCAGTTTGGGGATGAACTGGATGCGGAGATGATTGAGCGACTTGTTCAAAATCGTCTTCAGGATGAACTTCGTTCAGGTGTTCAGACCATTCAGTATCAGATTAATACATTGATGACAACCAACGGTCAGTCACCATTTTTAACGATCTTCTTAAATCTGGATGCAGAAGATGAATATATTGAAGAAAATGCCATGATTATCGAGGAGATTTTACGTCAGCGTTATCAGGGGATTAAGAATGAAAAAGGTGTGTATGTGACACCAGCCTTTCCTAAGCTTGTTTATGTTCTGGATGAACATAACTGTTTAAAGGGTGGAAAGTATGATTATATTACAAAGCTTGCTGTGAAATGTTCTTCAAAACGTCTCTATCCGGATTATATTTCCGCAAAGAAAATGCGCGAGAATTATGAAGGCAATGTATTTAGTCCGATGGGTTGCCGAAGCTTCTTAACACCATGGAAAGATGAAAATGGCAATTATAAATTTGAAGGCCGTTTTAATCAGGGGGTTGTGAGTATTAATCTTCCTCAGATTGGTATTGTCGCTCGTGGGGACGAAGCGAAATTCTGGGAGATTTTCAATGAACGTCTGGAGCTTTGTTATGAGGCGCTTCAGTGCCGTCATAAAGCTCTTGAAGGAACGGTTTCGGATGTAAGTCCGATTCACTGGCAGTACGGTGCCATTGCCCGTCTCGGCAAAGGTGAAAAGATTGATCAATATCTTCATAATGGATATTCAACGTTATCCTTGGGATATATCGGTTTGTATGAAGTTACAAAGTTGATGACAGGTGTGAGTCATACGGAACCGGAAGGCGAAGCATTTGCCCTTAAAGTCATGAATCATCTGAAAGAAACAGCCCTTCGCTGGAGAAAAGAAACGGGTATTCATTTTAGTCTTTATGGAACACCTGCAGAATCTTTGTGCTATCGTTTTGCACGTATCGATCTGGAACGTTTTGGTGTGATTGAAGATATTACAGATAAAGGTTATTATACCAATTCTTATCATGTGGATGTGCGTGAAAAGATTGATGCGTTCAGCAAATTTAAATTTGAAAGTCAGTTTCAGCAGATTTCTGCCGGCGGTGCCATTTCTTATGTGGAAATTCCAAATATGCGTCATAATTTGGAAGCACTGGAAGAATTGGTGAAATTTATCTATGATAATATTCAGTATGCGGAATTTAATACAAAATCTGACTATTGCCATGTGTGTGGATTTGATGGTGAGATTATCGTGAATGATAATCTGGAATGGGAATGTCCGCAATGTGGCAACAAAGATCATGCGAAGATGAATGTGACACGTCGTACTTGCGGTTATCTGGGAGAAAATTTCTGGAATGTTGGTAAGACGAAAGAAATTAAGTCACGTGTACTTCATATCTAGGAGTCGATGGAATCATGAATTATG
>JAFOYH010000065.1 GCA_017391465.1 Lachnospiraceae bacterium
ACTCTTAGTGAAGGCGAGCTAAAAGCGAAGCCTGAACTTTAGAGTCACAGTTGTTCCGGCGAGCAAAGCGAGAGCGGAACTTCCTAAATATTTTTTAACGAAAGCGAAAGGAAACTGCTCATGAAAGTTTTATTTATAGGTAATAGCCATACTTATGTTCATTATGTACCCTTACGTGTATCGGAGTTTTTCAAAATGCATGGGTATACGATTGATGCAACGATGCTTACGTATCCAGGTGTAGGTTTAGACTGGCATTTGGAGAATTCTCAGACTTATTTTAATTTGATATATGGGGATTATGATGCCGTCATCTTACAGCATAATGCACATCCATTTCCCGGAAAAGAGTCTTTGGTTACAGCAGGAAAAGCAATGGCGAAACTTGTTCCGGAGAATACAGAAAAATATGTTTATATGACATGGAGTGAAAAGAAAAATCCAGAAGGTCAGGACGTTATGAGTGAAGCCTATGAAGCATTAGCTGAAGAGATCGACGCTAAAGTATGTCCGGTAGGAAGAATCTGGCAGCAGATTATGAAAGACCATCCGGAAGAAGAACTTTACTTTGAAGATGGTGAACATAGTTCCTTGTTAGGTGCTTCACTTTCAGCAGCAGTCATTGGTCGAACACTTCTTGGAATGGATATAACATCCGAAACCTGTTTCGAAGAAGCGAAAAAACTGGTATCAATGTTACAGGATCCTCGAATGATTGACATGGTCATGCAGGATGGCGAACTGGTTATGCAAGACAACTTAATATAAATATAAATAGAAAAAGAATCTTTTTTGGGAGATTCTTTTTTTGTTTTACAGAGACAAAAAACAAATTTTCCAAACTGGGTTTTATCATAGAATTATCAAAAGAAACAAAACAAATAAAGATAAATCCAGGGAGGAAAATAATATGAGTATTTTTGATAACATTAAAGGAAAAGTAAAACAGGAAATGGCACAGAGAGAACAGATGAAAGCTTATGTGGAAAACCATAAAGGAACCGAAGCGATTTGTTCTTACATTACAGATCTTTTCGATAAAGGTAATTCGGCTTACTACTGGTTAAAAGAAAATAAAACGCCATTATACCCAATTGTACAGGAAAGTCGAGTACAGCTCTGTTATATGCAGACAGGCGATGGTCAGTCTTTAAAAGGTATTGTTCCTAAAGATATTCCTGTAGCAACGATCTATTTCAATGAAATGTATGACTGGTATGGACTTAAAAATGGAGAAGGTTATCGAATTCTTGACAATAAGCTTCAGATGAAAACACTTGAAAATCGAATTAGCCAAGAAGTGCAGAAACTTTCACATATTAGATATAATGGTGGATTTCTTGTGAAAATGTTTTGCTAAACGGGAAACATATCATATTGAATGTATTTACTACAACACAAGAAAAACAGACAGGGACGGCTGGGGTTATTGTGAAAAGAAAGGTGGTTATAAGAAACCTTATGAAAATACATCTTGCGATTATTGGGTAGGAAGATAAGTAATAAAAGTTAAAATGAACCCTCTTTCGAAAAAAGAAGGATCACATTTTCAGATGTGGTCCTTCTTTTTGGATATATTCGAATTCAAGTTTTAGCGTTTGCCAGCTTTGACTTCATCAAAGTATTCTCTCGTTAATTGTACAACGGTAGGCGCAAGGAATGCCAAAGCAACTAAGTTTGGAATAGCCATGAGACCGTTCAAAGTATCTGCGATATTCCATGCAAGTGTGAGTTCAACACCACCGGCAAGACAGGCAAAGATACAGAAAATTACCTGATAGATTTTCGATGCTTTATGTCCGAAGAGATATTCGACACATCGGCTGCCATAAAGTGCCCATGTAAGGACTGTAGATAAAGCAAAGAGTGTCAGACAAATGGCAATTGCGATAGCCGGAAGACCGCCGCCGTAAACAGATTCAAATCCCATGATGGTCAGATTTGCACCAATATCATTGCCGTATTCAATATTCTGGACACCAACACCGAGTAAAACAACGAGAGCTGTCATGGTACATACAACAATTGTGTCCATGAAGACCTCAAATACACCGAAAATACCCTGTTCAACCGGATGTTTAACATCGGCTGCAGCATGAGCGATTGGAGCAGAGCCAAGACCAGCTTCGTTGGAGAAAATACCACGGCCAACACCTTTGGTAATCGCTGTTTTAATACCAACACCTGCAAGACCACCGGCTACAGAACCTGGATTAAAGGCACCACGTACAATGGCAGATAATACTTCAGGAATATCTGTAATATTGAGAACAATAACACCAAGTGCAGCTACAATATAAACAACTGCCATAATAGGAACTAATAATGCACAGACATCTGCGAGACGCTGAATACCACCCAGAAGCACGATAGCACAGATGATGGCACATAAAATAGAAATAACCCATGCAATCACTGTTTGCTGGGCTTCAGTTGTTGGGATGAATTCCGCCACAGCGGTATTGATTGTACCAGCAATGGTGTTAATCTGAGTCATGTTACCAATACCAAATGCAGCTAAAGCACCAAAGATGGCAAATAAGCCTGCAAGCCATTTAAAGTTATTACCAAGACCATTGTTAATATAATACATTGGACCGCCGACCCAGTCCCTTTCCTGATTACGTTCGCGGTAGCAGATTGCCAGTGTAACTTCGGCAAATTTGGTACACATAC
>JAFOYH010000094.1 GCA_017391465.1 Lachnospiraceae bacterium
GTCGGGGATTCCTTTTATCTGGCGAAAGTTGCAAAAAAATGTACAGAAGACAGAATTGTTTTTTGTGGTGTTTCATTTATGGGAGAGAGTGCGAAGATTTTAAATCCAGAAAAAATCGTGTTGATGCCCGATCTTACGGCAGATTGTCCAATGGCCCATATGGTGGCACCGGGGATGATTGATGCAATGCGAAAAAAATATGATGATCTTGCAGTTGTATGTTATATCAATTCAACAGCCGAGCTTAAATGTCAAAGTGATGTGTGTGTGACATCTTCTAATGCAGTAAAGATTGTCAAAAAACTTCCAAACCACAATATATTTTTTATACCGGATCGTAATCTTGGACGATTTGTTGCGGAACAGGTTCCGGAAAAGAATATTATTCTTAATGACGGATGTTGTCCGATTCATGCGGAGATCACATTAGAACAATTGAAAAAAGAAAAAGAAAAACATCCCAATGCATTGGTATTATCTCATCCGGAGTGTGAAGCACCAATTCTTGAATGTTCGGATTTTGTTGGAAGTACGGCTGAGATTATTGCATATGCAAAAGAAAGTTCGGCCGCAGAGTTTATTATATGCACTGAAACAGGTGTGAAATATCCTCTGGTTTCAGATAATTCAGGAAAAAGTTTTTATTTTACGGATCCTAAGCCATGCTGCTCAGGAATGAAGTTGAATACTCTTGAAAGTATCTTTAATGTTTTAAAGAATGAAGATCGTAAAGTTGAAGTTGATGAAGAAATTCGAAAGAGAGCACTGATTTCTCTGGATCGGATGTTGGAGCTTGCAGAATGATTATGAATACAGATGTTTTAATTGTTGGTTGTGGTGTTGCCGGTCTTTACTGTGCGCTGAATTTGCCGGAAGACAAGAACATTATGATTGTAACTAAAAATGAAGCAACAAAGAGTGATTCTTTTCTGGCACAGGGAGGAATTTGTGTTCTCCGGGATGAGAAGGACTATGATTCTTTTTATAATGATACGATGAAAGCCGGACATTATGAAAATGATCCGGATTCGGTTGATATTATGATTCGTTCTTCACAGGAAGTTATTAGTGATCTTGTATCCTTTGGTGTTCGTTTTGAGAAGAATGGCGAGAAATTTACATATACAAGGGAAGGAGCGCATTCAAGACCACGTATTCTGTTTCATGAGGATGAAACAGGAAAAGAAATTACATCCCGTTTGCTTGAAGTGGCGAAAGAAAAAAAGAATATCTGTCTGATTGAAAATTATACAATGGTTGATTTAATCTGTCATGATAATATATGCGAAGGGATTATTGGACATGATTTGAATGGGGACTACAGCAGTATTTATGCGGACTATATCGTCTTCGCAACCGGTGGAATTGGAGGGTTATTTGAGCACTCTACCAATTTTCGTCATCTTACAGGCGATGCATTGGCACTTGCTTTGAAATATGGAATTAAACTTCAGAATATTGATTACATACAGATTCATCCGACAACACTTTATACGAAACGGAATGGACGTGAATTTTTGATCTCGGAATCGGTACGTGGTGAGGGAGCCGTACTGCTGAATGGAAAAGGAGAACGCTTTGTCAATGAATTGCTGCCTCGAGATGTTGTGGCCAATGCCATTTTTAAAGAAATGAAAAAAGAAGGCAGCGAACATGTCTGGTTGTCGATGGCAGCCATACCCGAAGAAGAAATTCGAAGTCATTTTCCGAATATTTGCAGACATTGTCTGGAGGAAGGCTATGATGTAACCAGAGAGCCTATTCCGGTTGTGCCGTCACAACATTATTTTATGGGAGGCATTGATGTAGATCATACGAGTAAAACTTCCATGGAGAGACTCTATGCGGTTGGAGAAACGGCATGTAACGGTGTTCATGGACGCAATCGACTGGCAAGCAATTCTCTGTTAGAGAGTCTGGTATTTGCAAAAAGAGCGGCAAAAAATATAACAGCAACTTATAATAAAGCAAAACACCATGAACCTGTTTCTGTTCAGGCATCGGACTATGAGGGATATGAGGCAATATATAAGACATGGGTTTTAGAAGCGATCGAAAAAGAAAGGATAAGTCATGAATAGTATCACAATGAAATTAAATATAGATAATGCTATTTTAAATGCACTGAGAGAAGATATTACCAGTGAAGATATATCAACAAATTCAGTCATGCGTCACAATCAGCTTGGTGAAGTAGAACTGATTTGCAAAGAAGACGGTGTCATTGCGGGACTTGAAGTGTTTCAGCGTGTTTTTGAACTTTTGGATGAGAAAACGGAAGTAACATTTTTCTGCAAAGATGGAGATGTTGTGAAAAATGGACAGAAGCTTGGGATTGTTTGTGGGGATATTCGTGTGTTGCTTTCAGGGGAAAGAACGGCGTTGAATTATTTACAGCGTATGAGTGGTATTGCAACATATACACGCTCTATTGCAAATCTTCTGGAAGGAAGTAAGACGAAGCTTCTTGATACGAGAAAAACAACACCGGGAATGCGTATTTTTGAAAAATATGCGGTTAAGATTGGTGGAGGCTATAATCATCGTTTTAATCTGAGTGATGGTATTCTTTTGAAAGACAATCATATCGGAGCAGCAGGCGGTGTCAAAGAAGCAATTCGAATGGCCAGAGAATATGCGCCATTTGTAAGAAAAATTGAGATTGAAGTGGAAAATCTGGATATGGTGAAAGAGGCCGTTGAAGCGGGGGCAGATATTGTTATGCTTGACAACATGAGTGTTGAGGATATGAAAGCTGCTGTTTGTTTCATTAATGGCAGAGCTGAAATTGAATGCAGCGGTAATGTAACAAAAGAAAATGTTGCCAAACTTATTGATATTGGTGTAGACTATATATCGAGCGGGGCGCTGACACATTCTTCACCGATTTTGGATCTCTCGCTGAAAAATTTACATGCGATTTGATGTGGATAAAGGGGTATATGCATGAAAGCTGCGGAGAGAAGAAAAGAAATTGCGAATTATTTAATGGCAGAGGGAAAAGCAATATCTGGAGGGGCACTTTCGGATAAATTTGGTGTTTCCAGACAGATTATTGTACAGGATATTTCTGTGTTAAAAGCAACAGGGTATGACATTCTTTCTACACACAGTGGTTATGTGATTCAGGGTTCACCGTTCGTTGAACGTGTGTTTAAACTTTACCATACAACAAATCAAACCGAAGATGAGTTGAATACGATTGTTGATCTTGGGGGGATGGTTGTTGACGTTTTTGTCTGGCACAAAGTTTATGGAAAACTTGTGGTTCCATTAAATATCTTCTCAAGACTCCATGTAAAACAGTTTATTGAGGGGGTTCGAAGTGGTAAGTCCATCGAATTGATGAATATTACAGGTGGATATCATTATCATACGGTACGTGCGGAAACGAAAGAAGTTTTGGATCAGATTGAAAAGGCATTGAAACATAAAGATTATATTGTGCCGGAATTATAAAGAAGCATTTAACCATAAAAGCAGGGAATAACTTTGATGATAAATCATAGGTTATTCCCTGCTTTGTTTATTTAAAGTTCAAATTGTTCCCCGCAGCCATGGAGATAAGCATGTTCCGACCAACTGCCGGATAATCTAAACCGCTGGCAATCCTTTAAGTGTTTTGTTTATTGGTTGGTGTTAAGTTTGTGATTGGCCCACTTATACCACACCCTGAGCAAGCATTGCGTCTGCGACTTTCTTGAAACCGGCGATATTTGCACCGGCGACAAAGTTATCTTCGATACCGTATTCTTTTGCGGCATCATCGATATTGTGGAAGATATTGATCATAATCTGCTGAAGTTTTTCATCGACTTCTTCAAATGTCCAACTTAAACGCATGCTGTTCTGTGTCATTTCGAGTGCTGAAGTTGCTACACCGCCGGCATTTGCTGCTTTGCCAGGAA
>JAFOYH010000006.1 GCA_017391465.1 Lachnospiraceae bacterium
AAATATCCTATAAATTTAATTAGTTATGAAGGTTGGCGTGACAGTTCAGATAAATTCAAATGGATATGTTCTAGATGTAATAATATTTATCATTTAACTTTACACGAAAAAGTAACTAAAAAATATTATTCATGTCCATATTGTAACAATATATTACCATTACCTGAAGAATCTTTAAAAATTACATATCCAGAGATTGCAGAAGAATGGGAGAGAAGAAATAGACACATTCCAATAGCTTCAAAAGAAATTTACGCCCCATTAATTAGCAAAAACTATGCCAGCAAAAGATATAATACAAGACTATTAGGTTTTTTTAAATGTTCTAAGTGTGGAATAATATACAGAAGAAAAATACAAGATGTAATTGATAAGATTGATTGCGAGTATTGCAATGCCGGAGCTACTAAAACGAATACTATTAAAGTATTCAATGAAGCGGGAATATATGATGAAAATGATTTTATATTGTATTCAGCAAAACAATATCATAATTTTAAATGTAGTATATGTAATCATACTTACAATGCAAATATATTGGATTGTTTATTAGAACAATATAGTTGTCCTAAATGTGATAATAAAGTAATAAATGAAAAAACAAATGATTATTACGGTGCGGCGGAGCCGCCAGTCCGGTGTGGCGTGAGCCACCTGTCCGAACTAACGGAGCCACTCCTTGAAATTGCTATTTAGCGTGTACTGGATCAAGTCCATAGACCTCTCTCATGGATATATCCTTGGATGGGTCTATACTTTCAATATCGATTTTATATGAATCGTAAGATATACGATCCATGATTGCATCTGCAAGGGTGCTTTCGCCTCCACAGATTTGCTGATACCATTCTGATTCACGATACTGTGAACAAAAGATAGTTGAACTTCTTTTTCGTCTCTTATGTATGAGTTCAAAGAGATCACGTGCTTCGGATTCGGTCAGTTTCAGCAATAACCATTCATCAATGATCAACAATACCGGATTTGTATATTTCTTAAGCACATTTACGAAGGTTCCATCTGACCGTGCAGCCTGCAGGTCCAAAAGCAGATCTGGAAGACGGACATATTTTACTGTGTAATACTGCTTGCACGCCTCCATGCCAAAAGCACAGGCCATATAGGTCTTACCACTACCGGTTGCGCCGGTAATGAAAATATTTCGGTATTCTGCGATGTATTCACAAGTAGCAAGCCGGGTGATTAGAGATTTATTGAGTTTGCGACCGGAAATGTAATCGATTGCTGCTATGCTGGCATCCGGCTGTTCCAACTCAGCATTCCGTATTAGTCGTCTTAAACGGTTGTTTTTGCGGTTGGTGTATTCAATATCCACCAGCATACCGAAACGATCCTCAAATGGTACTTCTTTCATCGCTGGATCATTCATCTGGATCCGGAAAGCATCTGCCATTGAAGTCAGACGCATTTCAATCAGTTTGTCAGTTGTACTTTGATTTATCATGATTTTTTACCTCCGTAGTAGCGGGCACCTCTGGTAATGCCGCGTGGTCTTATGTTTTCTGTGGAACTGTTGTCAGACATTATTTCTTCTGGATTATCCTTCATGGATACCAGTAGGTTTTTGATGCTTTTATAGCTTGGGCGTGAACTGAATGTCAGTGCTTTGGCACACACCGTTTCCAGTTTTGCAGGAGAATACTTCTCTGCAAGTTTCAGAAGCCCCATACAGCTTCGGTAGGATTGTTGTTCCACTCTGCCGGAGGTAAGTATTGCATCAACTACTTTACTTGTACTAATTCCAATCGAATCAGCCCATTTACGGAAACGGTCTCCGTTCCATTCCAGATATTTCTGATGGTCTGAAGGCATATGTTCCGTTATCGTGGAGTACTGTCCCGGTCGCCCATAGAGGTGTCGATGGGATGCAATTCGACTGTGATTAAAAAATATTTCAATCGTTGTTTCTGTTATACGCACATCGACCTTTTCTTTGATATACTGAAAAGGCACGGAGTAGTACATCTTGTCTACTGCGATGTGATAATTAAACTGGACTGTAGCTTGTTTCCACTCGCACAGTTCAAAAGGTGTAGCAGGCAACGCAGCCAGTAATGGCATTTCTTCCCCAAGAAATAAACTAAGCCTGCTACATTCCTTTTTCTGGAACTTTCTAGCATTGTAGGCATCCAGTTTTTCTCTGATAGCTGCATTTAATTCAGTAAGTGAGAAAAACTGTTCATTTCGAAGGGCTGCGGTAATCCATGTGGATATTTTACCAACAGAACCTTCGACATTAGATTTATCCTTGGGTTTCCGGACTCTTGCCGGAAGAATGGCGACATTATAGTGCTCTGCCATTTCATGGTATGTTGTATTCAATGCCGGTGTGTACCAGTCACTCTTTTGATGATTGACCGCAGTAGTGCAGTTATCAGATACGAGCATAGGTGCGACACCGCCGAAGAATTGATACATGTGGTTGTGAGCTTTGATCCAGTTATTGGTGCGCTCGTTCATAAAAGCTTCCACAAAAGCATACTGACTGTAAGTCAGTACACCTACAAAAATCCATGCATCTGTGATTTCACCGGTATCCGGATCAATGATGTGTGCAGGATCACCTGCCCAGTCAACTTCGATCTGTTCACCAGGATTTCTTGGGATATGCATGGTAGCTCTACGTTTTTCTTCATCCTTTTGGATATAGTAGCAGAACTGGGAATACATCAGAGGTTCATCACCGCTCATGCGGCATTCCTCGCAGTATTCTACCCATAAAAGTTTTTTGTTAACACCATTCCGGAGAAGTTCTTTCCGGATGTAGTTGTAGTCAGGCATACGTTTATTTGTAGCTGACTTGTCCTTCGGAAACATAATGTTATCAAGGACGTTATCGGTCATATCAAAGTCTAAAGGCCATTTGAGTTGTAACTCATCTGCACGCTTGGTGACTTTGGCAACCGTGTTTCTCGAAACACCGCAGCTTGTTGCGATGTTTCGTTCGCTGAATCCCAAGCTTTTCAGTCGAAGGATTTCTCGATATTTGGTCATAAGTGCGACCTCCTTTATCTGTATTCACACCAAGTGGTGTGTATCTACAGTATAAAGGAATCTATGTAATAGAGTCTGCAAAGTGGCTCTGAATTACCGGAATGTCTGGCTCTGTTGAGCCGGTAGCGTGGCTCTCATACTCCGGACAGGTGGCTCAAAGAGTGCCGGTATAATCATTCTACTTACCGTAAACTTAACCGCCAGAGAAGCGTATTTCCAAGCGATACAGCGCTTCTGAAAGCTCTGTATCTGGCAACTTTCGACGCTACGAAAAAATGGACAACAACGATTCGCAACTGGACAAAAGTCTACGGAGAGATGAGTATCATGTACGAAGGCAGACTTTCGAAATAGCTAATAAAGCTCTTTTCTACAGGCGGGAAGCCTCGCCTGTTCTGTAAACGCAAGATAGCAAGTACCTTGACATTTTAAGGTGGCTGCTTTCACAGCCACCAAAATTTATGATTTGCGAATCTCTGCCGGTAAATTTTCTGACCATGGCAGAAGATTTTCTAAGAAAGAACAATTCGTATCATCCATGTGTTTTGGAATCTCTTCCAAAAGATACTGCACATAATCGTATGGTTTCAGGTTGTTGGCTTTTGCGGTCTCTACAATGCTGTAAATAATCGCTGATGTTTTGGCACCGTTGATTGTATCAATCATCTGCCAGTTCTTCTTACCAACACAGAATCCCCGGATTGCTCTTTCGGATGCATTATTATCAATAGGAACTTCTCCATCTTCGAGAAATACTCTCAGATAGCGTTCCTGATTCAGTGCATAGCTGACCGCATCTCCGAAGGTATCCTTTTTAGATACTTTCAGAGTTTTAATGTACGCAAAAAACGCATCCACAAGAGGTTTTACAACCGCTTGCCGCTGCTTAAGTCGTTCTTCGGAAGAAAGGTCATTCAGCTTGTTTTCTTCCCGATAGATTGCCTGTATCTGCTTCATGAGCAGGAATGATTCGGATTCCTTTCTGAAAGGTTCTTCAATTGTATTCAGTGCATCATTAAACCTGCGACGACAATGAACCCAGCAACCCGCAATGGTCAGTTCTTCAAGCTCTTTTTCAAGAGTATGGTATACCTGATAACCATCTGTTAAACAGATACCATTGTATCCTTTCAGAAATTCCCTTGGATGAGATGCATTTCTTGTCAGCTGATACTCATAAAGGACGATCTGCTTATCTTTATACAGATGACCGGATCGGTAAACCCACATATAACTTTTTGAACCGGCTTTACGTCCATCATGGTTTACGAGAACCGGAGTTTCATCTGCCTGGATCACATGGTATTTATAGAGTTCTTTATGAAGATAATCATATAAAACTGACAGATACTCTTCACCGAGGCGGATGCACCAGTTTGCCATGTTCTGTCTTGTAATACTAAGACCATAGCGCTGGAATTCCTGTTCCAAACGGTATAAAGGTACTGCGTTGACATATTTTCCATTAATGATTGCAGCGGCCAATGAAGGTGATACCAGGCTTCCGTGTAATAATCCCTTTGGATGCTCTGCCTTAACCATATGTCCGTCAGCTTTACTTGCATATACACCGATATGGTGTTCTTCTACTTCGACCTTTGCGGGTACAAAGTTGTATCTTTTGGAGACTGCATCCGGAAGTTGTTTCCAGCCACCGGCACCAAACTCAGCTTCCAATTCTGAATCTGACATATAGTGATCAATACGTTTTACCGGAATACCGGCTAAATCAGCTTCTTTTTTACCTTTACGCTTTGGCTGTTTCTGAACTTCCAGCGTTTCCGGTTCAGCAGCATCCAGATCGCATACAGCCTCTGCCTCATTGAAGAATACGATATTTCCGTTTTCTTCGCGGAAACTGATCTGACTGAAATCATCCATTTTTTCGGATGATCTGCCAAAACGGTCATGTTTTGCAAGAATGATCTGCTCCATCATCTTCTGCATTTTTTCGTTCGTAGCATGAAGTTCCTTTGTTAAGGCTTCAAGCTGCTCCTGTTGCTGCAGGAGAAGATGAATAAGAAACGACTTATCAACTGTATTTAATTGTTCTTCTGTATACTTGATTGCCATAAATGAACCTCACTTTCTGAGGTCTATTATAGCAAAAATGGCAGGTATATGCCATTTTCGTATACTGTTACCTTCGTCATTTTGACGGTGGATAACATTCCTAAATACCTGATAATAATGATTGAATTTTCAGATATTTATGATTGTTATCCACAAACTTAAAAGCCTGTTCGTGATTACAAACATTTAAAAGCTGAACAGACTTTTTAAATGTGGATAATGAAAAATTTTATATTGCACAGAAAGAATCCGATGATTTACCGGGAATTTATTTTCTATGTTTTGCACAAATCACATGGCAAAAGAAGTTTCCCTTACTTCTTCGATTGGATGTTTGGCGACGATCTCCAATCCCTGCATCAGCATACGATACTGCTCAGGGGTAATTTCCAAGGCTTCAGTAACGGTACGTGGCCATCGGAAGTTTCCGTTTTCTATACGTTTATAGAGTAAAAGGAAACCATCCCCTTCCCAGATCAGACCCCGGATGCGATCGGTTCGTTTGCCACAGAATAGGAATAATGTATTTTTGTCATACGGGTCAAGGTTGAACTGGAAGCGTATGATTCTGGCAAGACCATCAATACCTTTCCTCATATCGGTGCACCCCGGGGCTATGTAGACCTTTTTGAAACCTGTACCGTCATTGAGCATGATTCATTGCTCCTAACAGTGTATTCAAAAATGAAGGCGATGCCTGCTCTGTAATCTCCAGGGTCAGCTGATTTGTTCCTTTAAGTATTGCAACCACTTTTGGAGTGACAGCAGCGGTTGTTTCTGTTGGCGCTGGTATCGGTAATTCTACAAAGGTTGGAGTAATATCGGTCGCTTCTAAAAATGCTTCCCGGACTCTTCGAAGTCTCCAATAGTAATTCGCCTTTGTGATACCGTGCATCTGACACCATTCATCGATTTTCATACCCTGCGGACGGTTCTGACATTCTTTGATCTGTTCAGCCCATTCGCTCAAACGCGTCTGCTGTGCAACTAAACTTGTTTGGGATTTCATGACTTACCTCCTGTAGTGGAGTCAAAAAAGTTAAGTACTTAACTTTTTTGACTCATAGCGATAAGTCTATTATC
>JAFOYH010000009.1 GCA_017391465.1 Lachnospiraceae bacterium
CATCCATGTGGCAAGACAAAACCAGTAATGACCTGTAGGCTCCAAGCCCAAAACTATCTGATTTTTGTCATTTGCTGCGGCTATTTTTGCTGCCCATTGCTTTACACTTTGGAAACCTTCTAAGTTGTTGCTAAATGCAAATGCGGACTTACTGAGTTCTCTTCCTCTTGTATCGTAAACGCTCCATCACGTGTACCTTTAAAAATCACTTGTGTTCTGCGATAATGTTGTAATAACAAAACAAGTTGTACAAGTTTAACAAGTTACACAAATTGTACAAGTTGTACCAAAACTGGAGGTGGTTATTACATCATGAATTCGAGGGAGGCTGAAAAACAGTACAACCTAAGAAAATGGGCACAGATAATCAAGGAATGTAAATCAAGCGGCGAAAAGGTAATGGACTGGATTGAAAGCCATAATATATCAAAAGATCAGTACTACTATTGGCAGAGACGGTTGAAAGATGCATATATGGATTCCAATCTGCAGCAGAGTCCTGCTTTTGTGGAACTGACTGTCGCTGAAGAAGATAACACTACTGCTCTTACAGTTAAAGGAACATGCAGTAATGGTATCCACAAACGTACCGAAACAAAAGACTGCAGCCAGGATACAGGTGCAGTAATCGAATACAGGGGGATTGCCATAAGAATCAGCAGTGGTGCATCTGTGGAGTTTATAAAAAATCTCATGGAGGCAGTATCCGATGCTGAATAATGCCAGTGGCTTCAACCGTATTTTTGTTGCGACAGGCTATACTGATTTAAGAAGGGGGATAGATGGTCTTGCAGGGATTATAAGATTCCAGTTTAAGCTTGATCCATACGATAAAAATACCATATTTCTGTTCTGTGGGAAACGCAATGACAGAATAAAAGCCCTTATGTGGGAAGGTGACGGATTTCTGTTAATGTATAAAAGAGTTGACAATGGCAGTTTCCGATGGCCAAGAAGTATATCGGAAGCACTTGAAATAACCCAGTCACAGTACGAGCAGCTAATGCAGGGATTTGAGATTGTCGCAAAGCGTCCCATACGTGAAATGGAAAACCCCGGAACACAGATGTAACATTGTGCAATATGCAGAAAATTTTTTATGGCTAAAATCCACATAATACATTACAGGACTGCCCAACAGGTGGTTATCCACTGAAAAACATAAAATCTGTATATATGTATTAACTAAAGATCATACAGACTGTTTTGATGTGGATAACAGTTCCAAAAAGCCGATTTTTACCGGCTTTTTAGAAGTGTTATCCACCGTCATAATGACGAACTGTAAAATGAAGAAAGGTGGCATAATAACACTGTTTCTGGTATACTAAAGCATAGTTAAGGAGATTGAGACTATGGGAATCAGGTATACGGAAGAAGAATTAAATAGTATTGACAAGTCAGTCCTTATAAAGATGTTTCTTGGTCTGCAGGAACAGATGGAATCTCTTACAAAAGAGACCAGTGCACTTAATGATAAAATGCAGATGATGATGGAACAGCTGGTACTTTCGAACAAGAACAGATTCGGCAGAATGTCAGAGAAAATGTCTGATGTGAACCAGATAAGATTTATGGAGGTTGACGGAAAGATTGTGTTTTTCAATGAAGCTGAGGCTGTCGCAGATTTAGATGCCGAAGAGCCTGAAGATCTGGTTTCAAAACCTGTAAGAAATGTCAAGACAAAAGGCAAGAGGCTGCAGGATATGGAGGGACTTGAAACCGAAAGAATAGACCACTATATGACTGATGAAGAACTTACGGAAGAATTCGGCACAAACGGCTGGAAACAGCTTCCGGACACAATAAGCAGAAAGTATCACTTTACACCTGCAAAGATAACGGTTGATGAACATCATATAGGTGTATATGCAAGCAAAGAAGACGGACATATGAAAAGAGCACCCCACCCAAAGGGGCTGCTTCCATCAAGTCCGGTAACTGCTTCACTTGCAGCTGCAGTAATGAATGGAAAGTATGTAAATGCCGTTCCACTGTACAGACTTGAAAAAGAGTTTGAAAGGTATGGATTATCAATAACCCGCCAGAATATGGCTAACTGGATGATTCGTCTCGGACATGAATACCTTGCAGTGATGTATGATTATCTTCATGAAAAACTGTACGGCTACCATGTAATCCAGGCAGATGAAACCCCTGTACTTGTAAACAGGGATGGAAGACCTGCCGGCTCAAAGAGCTATATGTGGGTATACCGTTCAGGGTACTTATATGAAGACAGACAGATTGTGCTGTATGAATATCAGAAGACCAGAAATGCATCCCATCCCCGGGAATTCCTCAAGAATTATTCAGGTATATGTGTTACTGACGGCTATCAGGTATACCATACCGTTGAAAAGGAACTGGAATCTCTCAGGATAGCAGGATGCTGGGTCCACTGCCGCAGAAAGTTTGAAGAAGCATTAAAGGTAGTTCCCAAAGGCTCAGAAAAAGAAAGTCTTTCGTATCTGATCATGAAACAGATACAGGCAATATACAGGGAAGAAAATAAACTGAAAAACCTGGAGCCTGAGGACCGGCTTAAGCAGCGCCGGGTGGTAATAAAGCCACTTGTTGATGCTTTGTTTGTGTACCTTAAAAACCATGAAAGTGAAGCCGGGAGCAACACATTAAAAAAAGCGTTTACATATGCCCTGAACCAGGAAAAATATCTCAGAGTATTTCTGGAAGATGGCGAGGTTCCGATGGATAACAATGCATCGGAGCGTGCAATAAGAGGCTTCTGTATTGGCAAGAAAAACTGGGAAATGATTGATACTATAAATGGAGCAACATCATCTGCAATTATCTACAGCATTGCAGAGACAGCAAAAGCCAATAACTTAAAACCGTACGAGTATTTTGAATATCTGCTGACGGAAATACCGGAACACATGGAAGATACAGACCGTTCATTTCTTGAATACCTCCTCCCATGGTCACCCAATCTGCCAGCGAACATAAGAAAAAGGTCGTAAAAAAACGACCTTTTAAAAATCAGGGTACATGTGATGGAGCGTTTAC